>CAZYLE010000266.1:0-2402 GCA_964648675.1 uncultured Dehalococcoidales bacterium | reverse complement strand
GGTCTACTGTTATGCAGCCATCTCGACCCACGGTAGACTACGTAGGCGAACGTAGCCGCAGTCCAGAAGTAGAACAAATATAGGGCGGTGTCACCGAAGACCGCTGCCAGTTTCTGCCTGGCCTGCACAACGTGGTGCACGAATACGTCCCACGTAAGTTTGCCATACCCCCAAAGGACCAGGAAGTTCTCAGCGTAGAATTCATCCAGCTCCTCACGAGTCGGAGTTCCCAGAAACCTGTTTGACAGGCTCCACTTGATATCATTGGCCCAGACTCGTGGACCTACCGCGGCAATGACCGTCGCTGTACGAAGGGCGAAGGGCACAGCCATGCCGATCAGAACGAAGGCAACAATCCGCTTCCACGTCACTTGAAGGAAGCCAAAGGCTTTTAGCAGCAGGACAGCCAACACAAGAAACAATGCAATTTGGTAGTCGAAGTACGCAGCCGAAGCGAAGAGGATGCCGGCCACGCCGAGATGGAGAAGTCTGCGTTTCCCCTCAGCCCTTTGACCGACCGCGAGATGGTAAATGGTCCCCCACACTATGAGCCATGTCCAGGATCGGAAGAAATTCACCCCGTAGACCAAGGTTGCCAGGTAGTCTGTGGCTGAGACTAGCAGGACCGCCAGGCCAGCCAATGGGCTCACAAGGACAGCAAAAGCGCGATACGCATACCACAATCCCAAGAGGAGTATGAAAATTGCGATGAGGTTCTGATAGGGCAGAGAGGAAATTCCGAGCCTGAGAAGCACGTAGCTGTAGTAGGACGAGAAATCGGGATTATGAGTATACAGGTAGGGATGTGCGTCGGGCGATGCGCTTGTTGCATAGTCCTCGACAAAGCGGAAGTTCAACAGCCCGTATTCTTGCCAGTTTTCGGCAGCCAGATGGTGAAAGAAAGGTTCCGATTGGTCCCCGACCAGGGGCATGCCGTCGGTCTCATACCAGAAGAAGATCAGGAAAACACAAGCGCACGCCAATATCAGGAGGGCGATCCTCCTCTCGTGGCGTAGAACAAGTTCACCAATCAGGCCAGAGTACGTCATCGCCTGGATCGACTATTTCCCGCTTGTTATGTTGCCTAGATCTCGACCACAAATCCCCTGTCCATTCCCGCAAACACCTTGCATGACCCGTGCACGATGGATATCTCCCTGCATGCCACTAACCCTCATCTATCCCCACAACTTGTCTTCGCCGAAGCCAGGTCTCCCTGAGGAGCACAAGGGCAAGCTTGATCCTGAAAAGGAGCATTTTGGGGTTGAGGCGGGCTTTGCGGAACTCCGACAATATGAACCTTGGCCTGTAGCAGAAGCGTCGATGGAAGTCGTCGGCGGTGGCCACCAGTTCCTTCTGGATACGAGGACTCCTGGGAAAGGGCAGATAGAAGTCCGGTGTGGGATTTTGGACAAAGCGGGCCCAGTGATCCTCTCTGAAGGTGGCGTCGGCGAGGAGGGATTCATAGTACTTGGTCTTAGGAAGCGGATAGAGAACGTTGACAAAGGCATACGTGGCGCCTAGCCTGGATACTTCCTTGTAAAGGTTGCGCCGATACTCCCGTGTCTCGCCCGGAAAGCCGATTATGAAATAGGCCAGCGTCTCCATATCGTATTCCTTGCATAGTCTGAAGAAGCCCTGAATCTGCTCCAAGGTCTGCTTCTTGTTCATCAGTTCCAGCATAGCCGGGTCGAGGCTCTCCACTCCTACATGCAAGCGGCTGCAACCTGCCCGCTTTAGCAGGCTCATCATTTCCTCGTCGAAAGGAGCCACTCTTGATCGGGCGCTCCACCGCACCCTCAGGCCACGGCGCAGGATCTCGTTGCATATGTCTATCACCCTTTGTCGTCTTATGTTGAATGTATCGTCAAAGATATGGATCTCTTTGAAACCAAGGCTTATTATCTCCTCAAATTCGTCCACCAGACGTTTCGCGCTGCGATACCGGTACTGTTTCTCCTGAACATCACAGAAGATGCAGCGAAATGGACAGCCACGTGATGAGTAGGTCGTTGTCATACTGCCCCTGTCGACGGCGGAATAATAGGCGTTCAGGTCAACGAGCTGTCTCTTTGGAAACGGCAAGGAATCCAGGACGATTGACTCTTCATCGGAAGGATTGGAACAGATTTGGCCATTGTCGCAGTAGTATAGGTTCGGGATATCGCGTAACATGGCGGGCCTCCCCCCGGCCTCTATGGCGTCGATGAGCAGAGGAAAGGTTCTCTCGCCATAGCCTGGTAGCACATAGTCCACCGCACCCAGTTGCAGCGTCTGTGTCGGCCAGTAGTTTATGTGAGGTCCACCGACAACTATCGTTGTGTTGGGCAAGGCTTGCTTGACCGCTTGGGTCACTACCTGCATGGCATAGAGGCGCCTGGTGACGACGGAGATGCCGAGGA
>CAZYLE010000265.1:1213-2408 GCA_964648675.1 uncultured Dehalococcoidales bacterium | reverse complement strand
GAACGCCCGGCCATCGCTGATGTGGTTTATCTTGCCGCATGACTTCAACACCGCCGTCGGCCCCTTCTTATCAAGCCCAGGGCCGGGTGAGATGCCTCCATCATACAGGGCATCGCCCCATCTCCTGCCATTGGGCAATGCATGTACCTGGTTGGAGAAATGGATGTTGCCGCTCACATTCTCCGGCAGCGCCGGCCAGGGGTTCCCACACGGGTCCTTCAACTCGTGGGAGTGCCTCGATACCTCCCTAAGGCAGCGCACCATTATGTCGTCCACATAATCTTCGTCATTGCCCCACTTGGGAGCATTCTTGACGAAGTCAAGCCGCATCTCCTCATACCCCTCCCAGTTCGCCTCAAGCGCGGTCATCAACTGGTCCATGGTGTACTTGTTTTCGTCAAACACCAGCTTCTTCACCGCCGCCAGGGCATCGGCATTCTCCACCCAGGTGAAGAAGGTTACCCAGCTATTGCCCCGTTCACCAGACCTCGGGTCCACTGCATCATAACCGCTCTCTACCGACCTCTCGGAGATGCCCGACAGGAAGGGACGCCCCCAATTGTTGTGTGACTCTACCCTTCCCTTGTTAACAATGCGCACGCCAAAGTTCATCAACCACTCCATCTGCTTCACCCACGCCTCGAACAACTGCTCAAAGTCGGTAAATTTACGCGCATCGCCCGTTTTCGGCCCCATCTGCATCTTCAAACAGTGGTCATAGCCGTTATGCAGGGCATACTCGATCATCTTGGAGGTATTCATCGTCGCCGACGCCATACGGCATGGTTGATAGCCATACTTGGTGGCAGGACAGGGTGACATGCATGCCTGGTGCACCCATGTCCTCATCTCCTCCAGCGGATGACCGTGCCAGTACATCCCGTTCTGAATCAGGATGGGGTCATTACGTATAGAGGGATAGCCCAACCCCTGCCTGATGCACTCAAACGCCTCCCGCATCACCTCATCCTTTACCTGGGGATGCCAGCGGAAACCAAAGGTGGGGTTGGATACCCGTACCATCCTCGCCGCCTGCAAGAAGGCTGTCGTCAGGTCGTTACAGGCGTCGGAGCCATCCTTGTTGACTCCACCCAGTGTCCACACCCAGGTGCCCACTATGCCCTGCAGCGCCTCAGCCCCCATTCTGCCCAGGAAGTGTCCAATCTCGTAGGCCCTGATGAGGAATTCCCCTACC
>CAZYLE010000265.1:0-1203 GCA_964648675.1 uncultured Dehalococcoidales bacterium | reverse complement strand
ACCAGGTCGAGCGCCTCCTCCTTGGTGAGCCTCTTCTCAATATTTACATCGTTGTCGTAATACGGCCAACCGTAGTAGTCGGGACGGGTGGGCCACGCTGATTCAAGGGCCTCGAGCCTGGTCCACACCTGTATGAAATGCTGGAACTGAAGGTGTTCCTGGAAGTTTCGCGGTGGCTTCGCTGGCACCCGCTCGCAGGTCTGGGCAACCCTCAGCAGCTCCTCCTTGCGCTTGGCGTCAGGCTCAAAGTTCTCCGCTATTATCCGCGCCAGCCTGGCATATCGCCTGGCGTGATTGATGCAACCCTCCAGTACTATCTGCATCGCCTCCCAGTTGGGCAGCTTCTCATAAAGCTCCAGCTCCCCACCATCGGGAGTGCCATCCAGCAGCTTGGACTCAGCCTCGTCGATCTTCTCTTGGATCTCGTTGATAATATCCTCGAATCCCTTGCCACCCCCTACCTTCTGGTGCGGCCCATGTAGGTACTCATAGTCCTTGCCTGAGTAGCCGAAGCTGCCGCCGTTGGGAAGACCCCACATAAGGGTCGCCTTGATGTACTTCACCGCATCCTCGGGCAGAAGAAACCTGAACACCGCTCCTATGGCATCGCGCTCGTTCCAGTAGCTATGTAGCTCACCTAATCTCTTCAGGGATTCCTCCCTTGGCTCAGGGACGAGGACTGGATCATTGTAGATCTCATCATTGGAGAATCTGTCGCTGTCCACATTGTAGTAAAGCGTGTTAGGAAGGGCCCCCTCAGTCGCCACAATCTGCGAATGGTCGGTGATGAAAACGGTCCTGTTCTCCATCATATAGGTCAATGCCTTGGCCCGCCTCAGCAGTGGTGAGTCGCCTGCGTTCTCTTTCATCGATACGGTGAATAACTGTGGACTCTCTATATCTATCTTGAGGCCTGGCTCATACTCCCCTCCCTTTCGTCCCTTCTTCCATGCCGCTTTCCTAAGGTAGTCCAGCCGCTTCGACCTCTTCTTCTCCGCCGCCCACCACCATGCCCTCTCCTTCTCAAGCTCCTCCACCGGCTTATCCGGCGCTCCGCTTGTCTTCGCTATTACCTCTGCCATTTTAAGCTACCCCCAATCCTTAATATTTCATATGTCCGCTCCAAAATCCATGACATCCTCATCTGTACTACCGCCCCACTTACGAATTTTTCGTTGTTTCTCGGCCTGAGCTTATTACATC
>CAZYLE010000264.1:332-2409 GCA_964648675.1 uncultured Dehalococcoidales bacterium | reverse complement strand
TTCAACATGGCAGCGCTAAAGATGCCCGCCCCTGATGGTTACTCACTGGTTATAGAGATTGTACCTGACCAGATAATCACCAAAAAGGTCGAAGAAAGAGCGAGGATCGAGGATGGATTTGTGGTGCCCGATATTGAGCGAGACATCCTTAAGCTGGCGGTGGTGGAAAGGCACAAGGCCACCGGCAACATAGGCCTGGGGCTGGTAAAAGGCTTTGGACTCAAGAAAGGGGCACTGGCCTCCTCCGTAGCCCACGACTCCCATAACATCGTTGTCGTCGGAACAAAAGATGAGGACATCTACATCGCTATCAAGGAGGTTGAGCGGCTTCAAGGCGGGCTGGTTATCGCCGCCGATGGCAAGATATTGGGGTCGCTGCCATTGCCCATCGCTGGCTTGCTATCAAATGAACCACTGGAGACCGTGGTCAACAGGCTGGAAAAGCTCAAGGAAATCGCCTCAGAATTGGGAACGAGGCTTTCCTCCCCATTTTCAGCCCTTTCATTTCTCGCCCTGCCGGTGATCCCTGAGCTGAGGCTCACCGACCTCGGGCTGGTGGATGTACTAGCCTTCAACCTAGTCAGTTGATAAGAGCCGTCGCTATGAAAGTGATCGAGTGGGTTTCAGGCAAAGTCCGCATAATCGACCAGACCATGCTCCCCCGCGAAGAGGTGTATATTGAGCTCTCCGACTACCACGATATGGCATCAGCCATCAAGGATATGCGCATTCGCGGCGCTCCCGCCATAGGCGTCGCCGCCGCCTACGGGATGGCCCTGGGGGCGCAGGGACTCGCGGCTGAATCGAAAGAGGAATTCCTGGTCAAGCTCCGCTCCATTTCAGAGACCTTGGCCGCTACCAGGCCCACTGCAGTCAACCTGTTCTGGGCGCTGGACAGGATGAACCGCGTGGTAGAATCGGGAAATGATGTCGCCGAGATAAAGACAGCGCTACTCGCCGAGGCAAAAAGGATAGATGCGGAGAACGAGGAGGCCGATAGAAAGCTAAGCAGCTACGGCGCTGAGCTGATTAAAGATGGCTTCACCATACTGACCCATTGCAACGCCGGCGCTCTGGCAACGGCAGGCTACGGCACAGCGCTGGGTGTAATTAAGGCGGCAAAGGAGCAGGGCAAGAATATCCACGTTTTCGCCGCTGAGACCCGCCCCCGGCTTCAGGGGGCCCGCCTCACCGCATGGGAGCTAAAGCAGGAGGGCATCCCTTTCACCCTGATTACCGACACCATGACCGGGCACTTTCTATCCAGCGGAAAGATTGACTGCGTCGTTGTAGGAGCCGACAGGATTGTGGCCAACGGCGATGTGGCAAATAAAATCGGCACCTATAATATAGCCGTTCTCGCCATGGAGAATGGCGTCCCGTTTTATGTCGCCGCCCCAAACTCAACCATCGACCTCTCACTAGCATCGGGGGAAGAGATACCCATCGAGGAGAGAAGCCCAGAGGAGGTCACCCATTTTGGAGGGATTCCCATCGCCCCGGAGGGAGCGCCGGTGGCCAACCCCGCATTCGACATTACCCCTCATCGCTACATATCTGCTATAATCACCGAGCGAGGCGTTATCAGGGAGCCGTACATAGAGAGCCTGAAAAAGGTGATTGGATAAAACATATTTCAGGATATCTGAAAATCCTGGGTAGGTTGGTCGCCTTAGGCGACCAACCACAACTAGAGCACCCCGATATAATCGTAGTAGGCTACCTTAATTTGCTTAGTTTTTTATTTATCATGCTTAATACTCGTGATATAGTGAGATGAACAATAAAGCTAAAAAGTGGCGCCACCCCGGGGGTAAGCTCAGAGATTTGGGGGCTGAAGCCCTCACCGAAGCAGAGTTATTATCAATCCTGATTGCCCCTGGAATAAAGGGCAAGTCGGCAGAGAAAATTGCCCAGGAGATTCTGCAAAGATTTGGCAGTTTCAAGGGCATGGCAAATCAGCCACTGGAAAAGCTACTGGATATGAGAGGTATCGGCGATGTCAAGATCATTCGCATCGCAGCCGCCTTTGAGATTGCCCGCCATAATCTTGTCCCATTCTTCCTCGGGGATGTTT
>CAZYLE010000264.1:0-322 GCA_964648675.1 uncultured Dehalococcoidales bacterium | reverse complement strand
CCGGAGATTCGTTGAAGAAGTACTAAAGTACAATGAAGAAATCTGAATTCGGAAGCAAAAGTCGAATTCCTAGCCCCCTTAGCACAGTTATACATAAAACAGAATGGACTTGTGCTGCGAAAGCTGCTGAATGGATGAATGAAATAATTAAGGAAAAAGGCTTGCCTCTGGGTAAAGCCGAAGTTGAAACAACTCAAGATGGCAATAGGAAAAGGGTAGATATCATCCTATTTGAGAGCCCTACAAGTCAAAATGCTATATGTGTTATTGAAACAAAACAACCATATTTCGACTCATTCGACGAAGAAGAGCTTAAAGAGCC
>CAZYLE010000263.1:0-2419 GCA_964648675.1 uncultured Dehalococcoidales bacterium | reverse complement strand
GATTAAAGGACTCGCGGGGAGATCTTTCCTTTATGGTCTGTTTAATTCCTGGCACGAAGTGCTTAGCGACTTCGAGAAAAAGATGTACCCGTATGACCTACCTTATGACTACCAAGAAAGGACTAACATCGGATTTATTGCTGCGGCAGCAATCAAGATGGGATGCCTTGTTCTAGAAGAGTTCATTTGTGACAAGAGACGAAAGGGCAAACGAAGGTCCAGGCGTGGCGATCTGTGGATTAAAACAACAACAGGGAAGGAGTATCAATTCGAAGCAAAGCGTATTGTGCTCAATGTGAAAACTAGGTCTATCCGTCAAGAAGTGCAGAGAAAACTCCGCGTCGCTATTCACGATATCAACGAGATTCCGCCTAACGATAGGGCGAAAAAATCGGCGGGCATCGTATTCGTGGTTCCTTATGTCCTAAGGCGCTATCAACTCGACTTCAGCATCCTGAGAAGTGAACTCATCGACTTAGAATCGCTAGGCGTAGATTTTTCTGCCATCCATTTCTGTAAGCAGGAGGTCTACAATTACTGGAAGGGGCTTGCTGGTTCAGGCATAAGGACAGTACAAGAGTACCTGGAAGAAATCACTGCCTGCGGCTACGATGTAGTTGGGTATTTCACGTTACCCGAGGATGCATGGTGGATTGAATACTATAATCTTCTGGAGAACCGAATCCAAGAGCTTCGCCTGAAGTATATCAATGACTCCAAGGCTCTTGAGGTACTCAACAAGGAACAACAGGAGATTGACCAGTCCAGGAAGTACCACCATTGGTATGGCTCAGCGTTTTTCGTTATGAAAAAGAAATAACCAGAGTCCATTTGGCTCGCGTTGAAAAGCGGGGGAAGGCCTCGCTACATCGTGTAATTGAGGCTACTTCCTCTTCGTGAAGGCCTAGGGCTCAATACCAGTGATCGGTTTCAAAAGGGGGCTCAAGGAGTGGCAGCGGTTCCTGAAACCGAATGGGTTCCTCATAGTGCATGACGAGGTAGGGAATATTGCAGAGAAACTACAGCATATCTCTAGTTGTGGGTATAAGCTACTTTCGTATTTCATATTGCCTCCAGACACTTAGTGGATTGAATACTATGCCCCATTGGAAAAGCTAATCAACGAGATTCGAACAAGACATGCTGGTGACCCAAGGCTCTTTCAGCGCTTGACAATGCACAGCGGGAGATAGACATGTTCAAGAAGAATCCTGAACGGTACGCCTCCGTGTTCTTCATCATGAGAAGGAGATAACGAGAGTCCAGAATGTTTAGTCTGCTGCACCTTCTCCCTTGGGGCTCCCATAGATAGCAGAAGTCCCATTCTGACCAACAGCCTAAATGACGACTTGACGTGACGACAGTATACCTCTATGATATCTCGTAGACCCAGGTATCATAGAGGTAGTCGCAGGGGTAAGGGATGCAGCATCTTTCGCTCATGACAGATAGCGATGCCGGTATCCCCAAGGAACTAGCAGCCCAATACCGGGTAACCATAGTTCCTACTGCCCACATCATCTATGACGGGCACACCTACATAGATGGCGTCACCATCAACGCTATAGAGGCATACCAGCTGCTGCGCCAGAACCCAGACAAGTTCAACACGTCGGCAATCTCTCCGGACTACTTACTCAACACCTACCGGGAACTGAGCAGGCAGTCCCAGGGGATACTCTTCATCACCCTGTCATCGGCGCTAAGCGCCGTCTCTCAGAGTGCTGCGCTCGCTGCCGAGCTGTTTCGACAGGAATCCCCCGGGATTACCATTGGCATTCTGGACTCTAAAACGGTCGCCAGCGGGGAGGGGCTTCTGGTTTTGGCGGCAGCCAGGGCAATAGCGCAGGGCATGACGCTTTGACGAGGGACTACAGAGGACTACAGAAGAGGTATCAGCGGAGAAAGTAGGTTAGCAATTGGTTAGCAATTTTTACTACCCTCTGTCTTGTCACGTCAATTCCGTATCTAAAAATGGAGGCGACGGGCGGATTCGAACCGCCGAATAGGGGTTTTGCAGACCCCCGCCTTAACCTCTTGGCCACGTCGCCTCTTGAACGTGCTCATACTATAGCAAAGATGATCTATGGAGTCAAGGCGTTCATAATGGCGCCTATCTTCACCCAGGGCAACGAGCGCGGGGGCATGGAGTAAGAACAGGGACAGGTTCAATGCCAATGTCCACAACCATAAGTAGTTGACTTAGGCTAGGGGGCTGGTGTAGAATGAGAAACGGCTCAATTTGGGCTGTTGTTATGACCTGCGAGGGGATTGGATGGAGCCAGCAAATAGCTGGTAATGAGATCCCCGGTCAAAAATCTTCACGCGAAAAGCGGAAGAGTATCCCATAGAGCACAGTAAAGAGTTGAAAAGGGCTTTCCGGTGGTTAGAGCGGGGCGGACCCACCCGTTCCCATCCC
>CAZYLE010000262.1:0-2430 GCA_964648675.1 uncultured Dehalococcoidales bacterium | reverse complement strand
AACCTATACTTGGACAGCCACCGATGGCAAGATAACAGATGAAGAGGGAAGAAAGGTCGTATGGATTGCTCCCACCAATCCTATTCGCCACTTCGTTACAGTAGAAGTCAACGACGGGCGCGGGGGTTCATCTACAGCTAAAGTAGCCTTTGATGTCAGTTGTTGCAAGTGAAGCTGATTATGGGACAGGCTTTATGCCTTGGGAGACGGGCATCGAACTCAGTCAAATAGTGAGACCTGACACATTGAGCTGGAGGAGATAAACTGATGCTACTGAGAGGGTATACGCTAAAAATCGAGTTTCCGCCATGTGATTTCTCAGCACAAACAGTGAACACCATTGCTGATCTTTCAGACAATATCAGGGAGATACTGCCATATCTCAATACCATCGTCAAAGGCTGTACCTACTTTCCTGATGCTGGCATCCTGCGCTTCAGTAAAGAAGGCAAGGTTAGCAAAGATGCTTAAGAATCTACAATTTAGCCTAGCAGCTCGATCAGGGTTAAAAAATGTTAAAAGTTAAGCCGCCAGATGGTTATCCTCCAGAACAAGGTCGTTACGTCAGAGGTAACGACTATTCTCCTGTCGCCGTCTGCGTCATTCTGGACACCTTTGACTTCGCTATACCACCAGAATTGAATGAGCTGGTTATGGTCGGCACAGATTCAGGAGCCGCCCTTTCTGGAATGCTGCAAACTGAGAACATAGGGTTGGAGAAGATGATTTGCAATATTGTGGCTAACCCGAATATCCGTTACATCGTGCTCTGCGGCAGAGAATCATCCGGCCATCTGCCCGGCGAAGCGCTACTGGCACTTAAACAAAACGGCATCGACGAAGCTAAACGCATTATCGGCTCAAAAGCACTTACCCCACACCTCTCCAACATCCCCACGGAGCTAATAGACAGGTTCAACCAGCAAATCGTCAGCATCGTCAACCTGCTTTGCAAACCAGGGGAAAGAGACACCAATGTCCCCGGATTAAATCCAAAAATGGTGGAGGCGGCAGTGCGGAGCTGTTACCAGGAGGCTCCCGTGGCATTCATGAGCTACACGCTTTATGACATGGGTGCACATCCCGAACCAGCTATACTTCACAAAATTGTGGCTAAATTAAATCAGCCACAGCAAGCTGTTGAACCAGGCAAATCAAAGATTGGCATGGGGCTGGTGCTGCATAAGCTCCTACCCCAGACCGACTGTCAGAAGTGCGGCAAAAGAACTTGCCTCGCCTTCGCTATTGACCTGGCAAAAGGCAAGTGCCGCCTTGAGGATTGCCCCTTCCTGGACCAACCGGAGTTCACCGAAAACCGCAAGGCTTTGGCCAAGCTTTTAGCGTGAGGAGTGAAAACTATGGTAAACCATCCGGAATCTATGATTGGTAAGCTTTCAGTCCTATACCGTTTCCTGACGCTCTGGATATTCCTGGCTATGGGCTTTGGAGTAGGACTTGGTTATTTCGTGCCTGCCGTGGCCGGTTTTATTTCATTGTTCCAAGTTGATACCACTTCTATACCTATTGCCATCGGACTTATACTTATGATGTACCCGCCGTTGGCCAAAGTTAAATATGAGGAACTGCCCCTCGTCTTCCGCAACTGGAAAATACTTGGCCTGTCTTTGATACAGAACTGGCTAATTGGCCCAGTACTGATGTTCCTGCTGGCTATTATTTTCCTGCGTGCCTATCCTGATTACATGGCAGGCCTTATCATGATAGGGCTGGCTAGGTGTATTGCCATGGTCATCGTCTGGAATGAATTGGCTAAAGGTGACCGTGAATACGCCGCCGGACTGGTAGCCTTTAACTCGATTTTCCAGATAGTCTTTTTTTCGGTGTACGCCTACGTCTTCATAACTGTCTTGCCGGTGTGGTTTGGCATGAAAGGCGCGGCAGTAAACATAACCATTGGGCAGATAGCTCAAAGCGTTTTCATTTACCTCGGGATACCGTTTTTCGGTGGCATGATTACTCGATTCACTCTCATCAAAGCGAAGGGGCGCCAGTGGTATGAAACTGAATTTATACCCAAAATCAGCCCTGTAACCCTGGCGGCCTTATTATTTACCATCATTGTTATGTTCTCTCTAAAGGGTGAAATCATTGTCCAACTGCCGCTGGATGTTATCCGCATTGCCATCCCGCTTCTCATATACTTTGTGATAATGTTCATGGTATCGTTTTACATGGGTAAGAAGATTGGGGCTGATTATTCAAAGACGGCGACAATTGCCTTCACTGCTGCCAGCAATAATTTTGAACTGGCTATTGCCGTGTCTGTAGCAGTGTTTGGCATTGGTTCAGGGCAGGCTTTCGCTGCCGTTATTGGACCGCTGGTAGAAGTGCCAGTTTTGGTAAGTCTGGTCAATGTAGCCTTATATTTTCAGCGAAGACTTTCTTGGGTAAGTACCTCAAGCCCAAGAT
>CAZYLE010000261.1:0-2491 GCA_964648675.1 uncultured Dehalococcoidales bacterium | reverse complement strand
TTCCTGCCCTTCATGGTCTACTTTGTTGGACCCATTTGGGGCAAGGTCATTGCTTTCTTCATGTAACCCACATAATATTGCCAAATTGCGGTCCTTGGGGGCATAACGCGTAACAGAATCCCAAATGGAATCTTCTTTATACCCAGCGAACCACACAAAGTCGCCATCATCAAGCGAAGGAAAACCTCGCTACAAGCTACAGAGAAAGGATGCCATTGTTCATGGCATCCCCTCTCTTTGTGTTTACCTTCTTAAGTGATCGCTTAACGTTTTACTTTAGAATAGCAGTCGCTGCAATACACTGGTCGCCCTTGGCGGGGCTCGAAAGGTACCTGGCACTCTGCACCACATGAGGCGCATACAGCTTCAAACATCTGCCTCGGCCGATTGTAGCCGTAGCCACCACGTTGCTGTTTCCTGGCATCTCGGCATTGAAGACATCGCTTGGGCTCATTAGTAAAGCCTCTGCTAGCGAACAGCTCCTGCTCGTCAGCACTAAAGACAAAGCTGGCGCCGCACTCTACGCACGTAAGCGTCTTATCCTCGTACTCCATGGATAACCTCCTTTCTTAAGCACTCGGTTGCCGTTTGGTCATCCATGGCCCAGGGAATTCGTGAGGAATCGCACGGGGTGGGATTTACAAACCTTCAACCAACGTAAAGCCTACCATAGAATTGCAAGCATGTCAAGCCAGTGTACTCCCTCATATGATTGGTATCACCACCAACCTTCCCTCTTGCCCCTGTCATTTTGACCCGCCTACCCGTATTGTCATTGTAAGCGCGGTAAAGAATCTCGGTCGATTGTAGATTCTTCAGGCCGATTCATTCCACGATCCTGTTGTTGCCTGATTTATCAGGCACACTAAAAAACGGGGTAGCCTATCCCGATTATATCGGGGTGCTCCAGGCTTGGTTAGAGCAGACGCTCCAACCCACCCCAGTTTATAGTTACATTTCAACTCCGCAACCTGCTCCGATATTTTTATACTGTGCAACCTTCTTCACCTCTAACAAGGTAAATTCTGCTAATGCTTAATACGATAGACTGAATAAAACAGGATATATATTCCCCTTTACTTGTCAAGTGACAAATAAAGCGCAATTGCCTACTTTTCACCCGCCAATGACCTTAAGCTGCGGCAAATACCCCCCGCCTCCTCAATCAGTCCTGTGATTACTTCCTCAGCACTAACGATTTCTTTAATCATCCCACTAATCTGCCCTGCCGTCACGCTGATCTGCGAGCCACTCCTGCGTTTCCTCTTAATTTGGTTGGCCAGGTGTATGAGTTCCTGCGATGTTGCCCCTTCTCTCTGTCTCCGAAACCACTGCTCTAGCTCAGGGCTCTTAAGCACTCGAACATTCCTGCCGGTGAAGACTGGCGTAGGAACCGTGTCTTCCTCTGAAGCTTCCAGTATCTTCTCTTTCTGTTCAAGGCTAGCTCCGCTCTCATGGGTAGCGAGAAAACGGGTGCCCATCTGAACTCCGCATGCCCCTAGCGCCAGGGCAGCAATAAATCCACGAGCATCGCCTATTCCCCCTGCAGCAACTACCGGAATATTTACCGCGCTAACTACCTGGGGAATTAAAGGCAAGCTGCAAACTGTACCCACATGCCCGCCAGCTTCCATACCCGACGCTATAACTGCATCGGCCCCTTCCTTCTCCATTCGCAAGGCATGCCTAACTGCGGCCACCACAGGGAGAACGGTAATTCCATGTTCCTTAAGCAAGGAAACAATGGGCAGCCTCGGGTCTCCACGTCCCGTTGTAACTATGGTAACCCCTTCTTCAACAGCCAATTTTGCCACCCGGCTTACAAAGGCCGGCCTGGCAGCATAGATATTGAGGCCGAAAGGTTTGTCAGTGAGAGCCCGAGTTTGACTTATCTCCTCTCGCAATTGCTTGTTGGTCAAACCAAAAGATGCCAAAACACCTAAAGCCCCTGCATTGGAAACAGCGGCTGCCAAGCGCGGTCCGCCACTAACGCCACCCAAGGCACCCTGAATAATAGGATATTTAATCCCAAGCAAGTCACAAAGCTTCGTATGAAACATGTTATATAAAAGTAGGGGGCTAAACCTTCTAGGCTCTTATATTAATGCCGCTCTCACTCGGAAGGAGCTTTCCTCCAGCCCACTGGGACATAGACGTCATAAGCCTATTACGATGCCCATGAGCTGTCAAGGGTAAATGGACAATGCTATCGATGTTCGAGATAGGTCATGACTCCTCAATGCAACAACGTCAAGTTTTCAATTACATATTCGATCACTAATCACTACTCCGAAGCGCATAAAAACGTCACCTGCCAGTTTTAAAAAAGATGTAGATATTATACCATTGGTATATTGCAACTATATAACGGACTAAAGAGGTCAAGAGAGTCAAATGGACAGAATATCATATATGTAGGAATGCAATTAATCTAAGTTTCTTTTAATCAGTTGGAGGGGGAATAAAATGGCTATCGGGATTCTATATCGAG
>CAZYLE010000260.1:0-2497 GCA_964648675.1 uncultured Dehalococcoidales bacterium | reverse complement strand
CATATTGGAATCTTGTCCCCTCCCCCTTGAAGGGGGAGGGTAAGGGAGAGGGTGAGATCCCCCCCATCGAGATTCTTCGGGCCCCTTCGTTTCACTCAGGGTACCTCAGAATGACACATAGTAGGGAGAGTAACTAAACGCCCCTATTCCTCTCCGTCCTCCAGCCTACGAAAGAAGCAACTCCGGTTTCCGGTGTGACACACCGGGCCGGTGGCATCCACCTTAAGTAAAAGGGTATCGTCATCGCAGTCCCTGAAGATAGCGCGGAGGTTGAGGTAGTTTCCTGAGGTCGCCCCCTTGTGCCACAGCTCCTGGCGGGAGCGGCTCCAGAACCAGACCTGACCGCTCTCCAGCGTACGCTTCAGCGATTCCTCGTTCATATACCCCAGCATGAGCACGTCGCCGTTTTCGGCGTCCTGAATGATCGCCGGGATGAGCCCCCGTTCATCATATTTAAGCATGATGCACAACCTCCAGCGCTTTTCTAATCAACACAGTTCCGTCCAGTGCGAAAGCTTACAGCATAGACAAAGATAGTACCAGCCGTCTCTTATAAAGGCAAGCTTACCAGCCAGCACCTCGATCCTTAAGCCCAACTACTTCTTTATTTATTATCACATGATTTTGCGGATGTCGGTGATTAAGGTCGGTGGCTTGGGAGGTTTGGCAAATACTACCAGGCCCGTGGCAATGACCAGTAGCACCGCGAATAGGGTGAAGGCCGTCATGTAGCTGCCGGTGGTGTCATATACCCAGCCGGCATAGATAGGAGCTATCACTCCGAATGGTGTGAGGATCATAGATGTGACTCCACCAATGGAACCGAAAGCCTTCCGCCCGAAGTAGCGCGCCCTTAACAGTGGGTTTATCGGATAGGCTATCCCTATGCCAATGCCATATAAAATAAACCAGACATAGATCATGGCTACAGTCGGGTTCAGCAGGAAGGCGGCAATTCCAACCGTCTGCAGAAGATATGATCCTCCCAATATGAACCGCAGGCGGCCTATCTTGACACGGTCGGCAACAAGCCCACCAGCCAGCCTGGCGGGAATGCTTGCTCCGATCATAACCACCATCGTGCCCGCAGCCATAAGCGGGTCAATATCGATATCGGTAAGAAAGGGTATACAGTGTATATTAATGGCCGACCCTATTAAGGAATGGACGCCATTTACCGCTATCAGCAGCCAGTAGACGCGTGTCTTGAATACCTGCTTGACGGTGAACTCCACCTCCTCCACCTCGGCGGCGTACTGCACACCCCTCTCGATCATCTTATCAACGTCTTCTACCTCATCCGCTGTCTTGGCGCCATCGGGGAGCAACCCATAATACTCCGGTCGGCGCTGCTTCAGGAAGAACCAGGCAAGAGGTAAGCCGACAACCAACATTACCAGCCCACCGATGACGCAGGTCATCCGCCAGCCCTGAACGGTGATGAGCCATGCAATAAGCGGCAGCACCAACACCCCGGAAAGCCCAGAAAACACCCACTTAATGCTCAGGGCGGTGCCTCGCCTCTTGACAAACCAGTTGGATATCGCCGTATCTATCGGTATGCTAAGGGCAATATTGGCGCCGGTCCCGACCAGAACTCCCCAAACGACATAGTAGGCCCAGAGCGAGTTGATGAAGTACATGAGCACCAACGCAAGACCGATGATGAAGATACCGCAGAATACTATCCATCGCGGGCCAAACCTGTCGGTCATCCACCCCACCACCGGTGCCTCGACCCCCCCTTCAAACCGGCCAATGCTGGCGGCAACGGAGGTCGTTGTCCGGCTGAAGCCCAATTCCGAAGCTATGGGTTTGAACAGTGCCGAAATTCCGTACGCCTGGTAGCCATATCCCCACAGGGCGAGAATGCCACCGGCTAATACTGTCCACCAACCGAAGAATATCTTAGGGAACTTTTCCCTCTTAATCAAAAGGCCTCTTTCTCAATTGCAGCCTTACCCATGATTTGCTATATCAACTGCTGCGGCTATTTTGAACCCCTGCTCGCTGATGCGCCATGGTATAGGAAAGGGACGCAACTTACCAACGATGCGCAGCACAACAAGCCACCGGGAGAGGAGGCCACCCATGATACTGAGAATAGCTGTCAGGGCTGGATGCATCTCAATGCCTCGACAAGGTCCAAATCTCCGGTATAGAGCGCTTTGCCCACTATCGCCCCCTCCACACCCAGCTCGCTAAGTCTTTTGATATGCTCAACGGTGGATATGCCGCCGGCGGCAATGATAGGCAAACCGGTCTTTTCAATCAACTCGGAAATAGCTCGAAAATTGGGGCCGGTGAGTGTGCCATCACGAGCGATATCGGTGTAGATGAAGCGCTTAATCCCGAGGTCCGCCATACTCTTCACTAATGCCACTGCGTCAAACCTCGTCCGCTCACGCCAGCCACGGGTGGCGACATAGCCTTCTCTGGCATCGACGCTCACAATGACTCTTTCGCCAAACCGGCGACAAGCCTCCGCAATCAAGGC
>CAZYLE010000259.1:0-2501 GCA_964648675.1 uncultured Dehalococcoidales bacterium | reverse complement strand
CTGCTGCACGGATACACCTGCTTGACAAATAGATCGCACTTTTGATAGAGTGCTATCGTAAGGCAATCGTGAATCCCCCACCTACTGAACCGTGCTTGCGGAAAACGTCCTTTCAGCAAACGCATGAATGAACGATGAACCTATTACCAAAGGGCTAGTGGAAATATACACTGGAAATGGCAGAGGTAAGACCTCTGCCGCACTGGGGGTAGCGATTAGAGCCCTGGGACAGGGGCTACGAGTGCATATCATCTATTTCATGAAGGGCGACTACCCCTATGGCGAGCGAAATGTCCTGTCTCATCTGCCTAATGTCAGCTTCCAGAGCTTTGGGAGTGAAGAATTCGTCGACCCGGAAAACGTGAAGGAGGAGGAAAGAGAGCAGGCGAGAAAGGCTCTCCAATCAGCCCAGAAGGCGATCGCCAGCGGCAATTTCGACCTGGTGATACTGGATGAAGTAAATATTGCCGCCTCGTGGAAACTCGTCGATATTGAAGAGGTAATCAGGCTGGTCAAGGAAAAGCCTGAAAATATGGAGCTTATACTCACCGGGCGCCATGCCGACGAAAGGCTTATCGAGATAGCCGACCTGGTAACTGAGATGAAGGAGATAAAGCATCCATTCCGTAAGGGGACAAAAGCAAGGAAAGGTTTCGAATACTAAACCAAAGGAGGAGTAATATGATCACCCTGAGTGTCATCAAGGCAGACATCGGAGGCTACGTGGGGCATTCCAGCTCTCACCCCTTAGTTATAGAGAAGGGCCAGGAGTGCATGGAGAAGGCAAAGCGGGACAATCTGCTGGTCGATTTCCACGTCACCCGATGCGGAGACGACCTCCAGCTTATCATGACCCATGAGCGAGGTGAGGAAGACGAGACGATTCACAAGCTTGCCTGGGACACCTTCCTTAAGTGCACCGATGTGGCCAAGCAGCTAAAACTTCATGGAGCTGGCCAGGACCTCCTCAGCGACGCCTTCTCAGGCAATGTGAAAGGGATGGGGCCTGGAGTGGCTGAAATGGAGTTCGAGGAGAGGGGGTCGGAGCCAATAATCATCTTTATGGCCGACAAGACATCGTCCGGTGCATGGAATTTCCCTCTCTACAAGATTTTTGCCGACCCTTTCAACACCATCGGGCTGGTCATCGCCGAGAACATGCATAGTGGATTCAGTTTCGAGATTCATGACGTCAAAGAGCATAAGAAAATCACCCTCAATGCCCCTGAAGAGATATATGATATGCTCTTATTTATGGGGGCGCCAGGTCGCTATGCGGTGAAGGCGGTCTATCACCGGGGCTCCAAACAGATCGCCTCCGTCTCCTCCACGCAGCGCCTGTCAATGATGGCAGGGAGATATGTGGGCAAGGATGACCCGGTATGCATTGTCCGCTCCCAGGGGGACTTCCCCGCGGTGGGAGAGGTGCTGGAGCCTTTCACCAACCCCGTGCTTGTAGAGGGCTGGATGCGAGGCTCCCACCATGGACCTTTTATGCCGGTGGCGGTCCGTGAATCTAACCCCACGCGCTTCGATGGTCCGCCCCGGGTAATTGCTGCCGGTTTCCAGCTATCGGGAGGCAAACTGGTTGGGCCAAGGGATATGTTCGACGACCCCAGTTTCGATAAGGCGAGACGGGTTGCTGGTGAGATCGCTGACTACATGCGTAGCCACGGTCCCTTCGAGCCGCACCGGCTCCCGTTGGATGAGATGGAATACACCACCATGCCCCAGGTGGCGAAAAAACTGGAGAAGAGATTTACCAATCTTGAGTGATGGGGATGCCCAGGCTCCTCCTGGCGACGAACAACACAGCTAAGGTGCGGGAATACTTGTTGCCGCTCCAGGACATACCCTATGATATTGTCACCCTCTCCGATGTGGGTATCGACCTGGTGGTTAGCGAGACGGGGGAAACGCTGGAAGAAAATGCCTCGATTAAGGCCAGAGCGTATGCCTCGGCGAGCAACCTCATCGCACTAGCCGATGACTCGGGCCTGGAGGTGGATGCTCTGGGCGGGGAGCCCGGCCCTCTATCCGCTCGCTATGCCGGCGAGGGAGTCTCCGACCGGGAAAGGCTCGATTTCCTCCTATCGAAGCTTGTCCACGTACCGTGGGAGCAAAGAGCCGCCCGCTTCAGGTGCGTCATCGCCATCGCTACGCCACAAGGCGTAGTGGAGCTGTGCCACGGAGAATGCGACGGCATCATCGCTTTCGAGCCCAAGGGCGAAGGGGGATTTGGCTATGACCCCATCTTTTTCCTCTCCGAAATGGGCAAGACGATGGCTGAGTTGACCATAGAGGAGAAGAACGAGATAAGCCACCGCGGCAAAGCAGCGAGAAGGGCGCGCCAGATACTGGAGCGGGGTTCAAAGCGCAGTGACTGATCTCACCATCACCCTTCGACGGCGCTCAGGCTGAAGGCCGACATTAACAGGGTAGGTTGGAGCATCTGCTCTAGGCATGGTTGGAGCGGATGCTCCAACCTACCCATTCACCAT
>CAZYLE010000258.1:1023-2505 GCA_964648675.1 uncultured Dehalococcoidales bacterium | reverse complement strand
CCATTGATGGCTGTATGCATTGGCTGGTGGGCACCAGTCCGGCAAATAGCTTCTACCATATCTGGGAGGAGCTGGGAGTGGCGCCGGGATGGAACATCATTGACCACGAGCGGTACATAAGTATTGAAGGGGAGGGAGGCAAGGTCTTTACTGTCTATGCTGACATTGACCGTCTGGAGCAGCATATGAAGGAGCTTGCCCCGGAGGACAAGGATGTTATCGAAGAATTTATCAAAGGGGGGCGTGACTGTAGTCATGTAAGCATGCCTATAGAAAAAGCCCCCGAGCTATACAGCCCTATTGACGGACTCAAGATGATGTTCACTATGTTTCCCCTCTTAAGATTTATGAAAAAATGGGGCAAGGTCCCGTCTCGTGATGTCGCCCGGCGTTTCCAGAATCCCTTTCTGCGGGCGGCTTTCTCCACAGCATTCATCGCTGACTTCGCTGATTTTCCCATACTATTCATGCTGATGACGCTTGCCTGGCTGCACCAGAAGGCGGCTGGTTATCTAGTGGGCGGTGGCCTGGCGCTGTCCGACGCCATTGAGCGTCGTTATCTTAGTTTGGGCGGTGAGCTTCACTGCAAATCAAGGGTTGACAGAATCCTGGTGAAGAATGACAAGGCGGTTGGAGTGCGGCTAGCTGACGGGACAGAGCATCGTGGAGATATCATCATCTCCGCCGCCGATGGGCACACCACCATTTTTGATATGCTCGATGGAAGATACATAGATGAAAAAATCCAGGGTTATTACGATAATCCTAAGCTGTTTCCGCCGTTAGTATATATCGGCCTGGGGGTAGCTCGCTCGTTTGATAATGTGTCCTCAGTAGCCGGCATGAGCTTCCCCCTTGACAAGCCGATTACTATTGCCGGGCAGGAGCATAAGCGACTGGGCGTGCAGATTTACGACTTTGACCCCACCCTGGCCCCAAAGGGCAAGACCGTATTAAAAGTCCAGTTCAATACTGATTATGATTACTGGAAGAAGCTGAGACAGGAACCTGGGCGCTATAATGCGGAGAAGGAGCAGATCGCCGAGCAGGTAATTACTGCGCTTGACCGGCGTTTCCCCGGGCTGGCCACCAAGGTGGAGGTGCATGATGTCGCCACGCCTATGACCTGGGAGAGATATACAGGCAACTGGCGGGGTAGTTATGAGGGGTGGCTACCCACCGTCCAGTCTCTGAGGATGCATATGAGCAAAACCCTGCCCGGACTGGATAACTTCTATATGGCCGGACAGTGGGTCGAACCCGGTGGAGGCCTGCCCACGGCCGCGATGTCCGGTCGCAATGTAACACAGATAATCTGCAAAAAAGACAAGAAGCGATTCGAGACAACGATGCCGTGATGTTGCCCCCTGCTCATCTTGGGTCGTGGGAGTGCAAGGGAAACCACTACGCTTCCTTGTATTCCGGGGACACAATATCTAATTTATAGCAGGCGTAATCCTTCACCTCGTGAAGGATGATGTC
>CAZYLE010000258.1:0-1013 GCA_964648675.1 uncultured Dehalococcoidales bacterium | reverse complement strand
CTAATGCACACTGTAAGCGCAAACCAGAATCTATCCAACGTTTAGCCAAGATGTTACCTCTTCGGGTCATCGGGTCAACTTGCTGGCCTACTCAGTTACCCCAATTTACCCGATTTATTAGCCTCAAATTATCTTTAACCTAGCTACAAAATACTCTCCGCGGTCGCGCGTACCCCACTCGCCTCATAATCCTGCTAGGCATATATTCTAGGGACATAATACCTAATTTGTAGTAGGCGTAATCCTTCACCTCGTGAAGGATGGTGTCCCTGGAATTCACACTCAGACTCTCACAGCCATCGGTAGCAGGCTAATATGAGACTGTCTATGAAACTGTCAAGGTAGTACTAAAGTACTACTTGACATTCCAGTAGGAATGTTATATATTTACACTGTATCTCAATACGTTAGTTATAGCCCTCAATGTTCGTTCCTCCGGGAAGTACCTTGAGGTTTTATCTTGAAAGTAAAGGAGCTGAGTTTTCAGCTCCTTTACGTGTTTGGAGGGGGAAATGGCAAGACTGGCGATTTTCGTAGATGGCGGTTACTTCAATGCTCTGGCTGTAAAACACTATGATACCCGGCTAGATTTTCCCAAATTCATCAACGAAGTAACGAGTATCGTCGCTACGAAGACTCCCGAAACGCTTGAAGTGCTTCGGACTTTCTTCTACGATTGCTTCCCCTATCAGAGTAAAACTCCTACAGCACATGAACGGCGGATGTACGCTAGCAAGTTGAGTTTTTTCAATTATCTGGAAACCTTGCCTAGGGTTCAGGTGAGAAAGGGAGTACTTGCCTACCGGGGTAACAATGCAGCAGGAGAACCTATTTTCATACAGAAGAAGATAGATCTGTTGTTAGGATTAGACTTTGCAGAACAGAGTACCAAAGGGCATATAACGCACCTTGCTCTAATCGCAGGGGATAGTGATTATTGCCCGGCGGTGGAATTCGCCAAGAAGGAATCGGTTTGTGTTTGGCTATTTCATGGGCCTACAGTCTCCCCAATA
>CAZYLE010000257.1:1756-2507 GCA_964648675.1 uncultured Dehalococcoidales bacterium | reverse complement strand
CACCCTCTGCGGGGCGGGCTTCTGGCGGTTCAAACCTCCTCCAGAACCCGGGCTTCGAGGAGGGGACCGAGGGTTGGCGTCCTGACCACCCGACCACCGAGTTCGTCACTACTACGCTCCATGTACACTCAGGGGAATGGGCGGCTTCTTTGAATCGGACCGATGGGGCGGCAGACGAAATCTCTATCTATCAGGACGTGCCTGTGGTAGGGGGTGGCTACTACACTCTGTCTGGCTGGGCCTACAAGTATAGTCCCGACTTTCGGTCGGTTAATCTACGCATCGAATGGCGGGACGCTTCGGTAGAGATCTACCACGTTGACTCTCATATCCTAACAGACGATGAGGACGCTTATACTTGCCTTTGTATTCCTAGGGAGTGCAATGGCGATGGTGTGCAGGCCCCAGATAGGGCTGTTAAGGCTCGCATAAAGTGTGTGGCGGATATCCAGGAGGCCGACCCTGAGCCCCCTGTCTTCTTCGATGACCTGAGTTTCACTTTCCAAGGTTGGCAGGTATATTTCCCCCTCGTGGTCAAGAACTACTAGCAGGCTTAGGAAGTCTTCGGTTGCACAGAATAGGTCGTGCCATCGGTGGTGATCACGATGGTTTCATGGAGATCGGTCCTGTAGATGGTGGCACCTGCATCACGTAGCCGCGCAAGGGTTTCTGGGTCAGGGTGGCCATAGGGATTTGAGGCGCCAACTGAGATTACGGCGATCTTTGGATCGATTTGGGCCAGAAACGGAGC
>CAZYLE010000257.1:1277-1746 GCA_964648675.1 uncultured Dehalococcoidales bacterium | reverse complement strand
TTCAAGATTTCAGCCTCAACTGGTAGGGCTCTTTCGAGAATGGCAGATTCAGCCTCCGATTCGATGTCCCCGGTGAATAGAAAGTCTATGGTGTCATAGGAGATGCGCAATACTACGGAGTTGTTGTTAGCGTCTGTGCCAAGGGGCTCAGGCGGGTTCACTGCGGCCGCAGAGATGTAATCCCCCCCAGGCGAAGTTGTTTCCGTCTCGAACACAGATAGTAGGAATACCCTTGTCTAGTAAGAGTTCTTGGAACTCCCGATAGGTGTCGGAGTCGTAACTCTGGCAATTTGTAAGCGCTTGGTCGACCTCCATGTTCTCAAGAACCGCAATTAGCCCACCGACATGATCGGCGTGAGGGTGGCTCAGCACCAGAACCTCTATGTCAGTTACACCATGACTCTGGAGGTAAGAGACCAACCCTGGGCCCTCGCTCTCTTCGCCGCCATCGATGAGGATATCCCAGCCC
>CAZYLE010000257.1:368-1267 GCA_964648675.1 uncultured Dehalococcoidales bacterium | reverse complement strand
AAAGGCAGCGGTATTCACCGCCGCCGGGATGTCCCACCTGGGCCAGGGACAAGCCAAGGATAGCATGGTTTGGGTGGGGTGTCAAAGGTCTAGAGTCTCAGGCAATAAGAAGACGCCCACGAAGGCAGACCTCGTCACGCCGACACGTTCAAATTTCTTCCCGAATCTCCCTTGTTCGGGACCACACCAAGGCAGCCGCCACTCTCACCTGCGTTTTCAATTCTTCAAATTGCTTCCCTTTGCGCTTTTTCGCCATTCCAGTATCCACGTCAAGCAAACCGACCCACTTCTCGCAGTAGTCCTTTAGCTCGCTATATCTATCCAACAACTCTTGGTCGTCCAGTGAACCTGCGACCAGAAGAGCTTTATCCACCTCCTTAGCAACTCTAAGCAGCAACTCTAGTCGCGATTTCGAGTCTTGTTGCTGCCATGGCAAGCCCCTCATGCTGAGCTGTGCCTCTACAACAGCGTCCACGGAATCCCTCACTATCTTCAAATCTCCCTCACGGGCCTCTCGTCTACGGTCAGATTTGCGTTCCTTCTGACGAATGGAGTGGCTGACAAAGATCTCGCCCATGCCAATCAGCCCGGCAACGACCGTCCCGACTACCGTCCCGAACACGCCAGTTAGCCCCGCAACGATAGCAAGGAGAATCGATTCACTCATCATTACCTCCCCCCCACCACTCCCTCATTCGCTGCACCCAGGACGGGCGTCGATACGAGCTCTCCAAGACATTCCCGATGGCGATAACCAAGGTTTTGTACACCTCCTTGAAAGCTTCGTGTTCGGTAATGATTATTTCGTTCCATTCTTTTGCCCAGTTCTCTATCCATTCCACATCTCTTGAGCCCGGCGATATCTCTCGCTCCAACAAGCAATTTTGAGCCAGTCCGTA
>CAZYLE010000257.1:0-358 GCA_964648675.1 uncultured Dehalococcoidales bacterium | reverse complement strand
CGTAAAGCCGCCTGAAGCTTAGTTGCAATTCATGGAATGCGTCGAGTATTTCAGGTTCTAGCGAGTCGAGAATAATCCCAAACTCTTCCTCTACAACAGTATCTGCCTTTTTCAAGGCTGCGCGCATTGCGCTGAGATATTGTTCGACTACGGATGTTATACGAGGTCTATCAGGCCCAGGTGTCTGCCACCAGGATAAGGTCCACTGAGTTAGGCCTTTGGTAGCATCCCTCAATTCATTCGATGTCTGATTAACGCGCGCTATGTGGGGCTCAAGCCTGTCGATACGGTCCCTGGCCCTTGCGTAGCGTCTCTGATCTGCGACTCGGCGGGCCTCTCGTCGCCCCTCTACCCACAC
>CAZYLE010000256.1:0-2525 GCA_964648675.1 uncultured Dehalococcoidales bacterium | reverse complement strand
TCTAGACCATCTCGGGCATACTGCGCCTTCTTTAGAAGGGTCTTGCTCTCTTCATCCAATTTACCTGGCTGCGGCACTGAGCCATCGAAGCTACGATGAGTGAATGTAAGCACCCGGTGAACCAGGTTCCCATAGGTGGCTACGAGCTCATCGTTATTGCGGCGCACAAACTCCCGCCATGAGAAATCGCTATCCCCACCCTCGGGCATGCTTATTGAGAGGAAGTAGCGCAGCGGGTCGGGGTCGTAGCGCCCCAGGTAGTCTGGCAGCCAGATAGCCCAGTTACGACTGGTGGAAAGCTTCCTCCCCTCCAGGGTCAGAAACTCGTTGGCCGGCACGTCGTAAGGCAGGTTGAGACCGCCATAGCCCATGAGCATCGCCGGCCAGATTATGGTATGAAAGGGGATATTGTCCTTGCCTATGAAGTAATAAGACTTAGCGTCGCCCTGCCAGAAATCAAGCCATCTCTCTTCATTACCGTTGCGCTCCGCCCACTCCTTGCTCGCCGAGAGGTAGCCGATCACCGCCTCAAACCAAACATAGATTCGCTTGCTCTCAAAACCAGGCACAGGAACCGGGACACCCCATTCAATATCCCGGGTAATTGCCCGGTCCTTAAGTCCCTCAGTCAAGAAGCCGATGGTGAAGTTCAACACATTCAGCCTCCAGTGGGTCTGCCTCCTGACCCACTCGAGGAGCTTGTCGTTGAAGGCGCTCAGGCGCAGGAAGAAGTGCTCCGACTCCCTGACCTCTGGAACGTTGGAGCATATTCGGCAATAGGGATCGATGAGTTCTATCGGATTGAGAGGCTTGCCGCAATTGTCGCACTGGTCACCCCTTGTCCCCTGAAAGTTGCAGAAGGGGCATGTACCCTCAACATAACGATCGGGCAGGTATCGCTTACAGGTGGGGCAGTAGAGAAGAGCCATGGTGTCCTTATAGATATAGCCCTTATCCTTCAATGCCAGAAACAAGTCCTGGGCCACCTTACGGTGGTTTGGGGTATCGGTGGTGGTGAACAGGTCGAAGGAGATTCCAAACCTCTGCCACGAGGTGAGGAACTCCTGGTGATAGTGGTCAGCGATCTCTTTTGGGGGCTTTCCCTCCTGCTCGGCGCGCACCGTTATTGGGGTTCCATGTTGGTCAGAGCCTGAGACCATCAAGACGTCATTGCCCTTAAGGCGATGATAGCGGGCAAAGATGTCTGCCGGCAAATAGGCACCAGCGATTTGACCCAGGTGCAGTGAGCCATTGGCATAGGGCCAGGCGACAGCGACAAGAATCCGTTCGCTCATAGATGTCCTTTCGAGATTGTCCGAAAATAATGGGTAGGTTGGAGCAGATGCTCCAACCACGCCTTAAACATATGTACAATGCTACCTTGTTTTGCTACGTTTTTGATCACCGCGCTACCTACAGTATCAATATATTCTATCACAGTCATTGGCACGAGCACAAAGCTAACCTAGCTGTAGCCAGGCCTTGTACAGCTCCTTTTTGGGTATGCCGGTAGCCTTTGCCACCTGAGCGATAGCATCCTTGGCGGAAAAACCTTCCTCACATAGGCGGCGTAGCTCTTCTTCAACAGGTGCATCAAGCGCCTTTTCCCCTTTCGGCTTGCCCTCCATGACCAGGGTAAATTCCCCTATCGGCTCTTGAAAATGCTCCATCGCCTCGCTAACCGTCCCTCGAAAGACCTCCTCATGGACTTTGGTCAGTTCCCGGCACACCGCAATCCTGCGTTCCCCTAAGACATCCAGGATATCCCTCAATGTGGCCACAAGGCGATGAGGAGCTTCAAAAGCGATGATGGTTCGCTCCTCCTCGGCGACCTGCTCTAAAAAACGGCGACGCTGCCCCTTCCTGCGAGGTAGAAAACCAAGGTAGACGAACTGGTCTGTAGGCAGTCCGGAGACGGTAAGTGCCGTGACCAAAGCGGAGGGGCCGGGGATGGGAACAATGGGGATGCCGCTCTGAGCTGCTGCAACCACCAGCTCATAGCCGGGGTCGCTTATCCCGGGCATCCCAGCCTCGGAAACCAGAGCCAGGTCCGCGGAATTGAGGTGATTTAAGAGATAGTGGAGCTTAATATCTTTATTGTGTTCGTGATAGCTGGTAAGGCGAGTTTTGATACCGTATTTACTGAGAAGATGCCTGGTCTTTCTGGTATCCTCAGCGGCCACGAGGGGGACCTCACTGAGGGTCCGCAGGGCGCGGATGGATATATCTTCAAGGTTGCCTATGGGCGTGGCTACAATATAAAGAGTGGGCATCGCTCCTCCGAGGCGAAATTATATCGTACCGCCACCACGTAGTCCACCATCTCACCCTAGCCCTCTCACTTCAAGGGAGAGGGGACAGAAAAGGGGAGTCCAGAGGGGCCTCCCTCTGACGGGGTTTTAGGGGTGTCCCCTAATCATATATTAATTCCCCCTCTCTTTGGGGAGAAGGGGTCAGGGGGTAAGGTGATACAATCCACAGGGTGGGTGCTTGGGGACAATACTGGGATGTTGACAGGCTCTGAA
>CAZYLE010000255.1:1509-2529 GCA_964648675.1 uncultured Dehalococcoidales bacterium | reverse complement strand
TAGCAAAATGTTAGCAAAAACGCTGATTGATATAGGCCGTACAAAAGGTGGCATCGGGGTGTGCGGGTTCGTGCCTTTGCTAGTCTTGGTTTGACTGGTTCAGGATTTGCATTCGGATATTCGTGAGAAGGGATAGGGTCGAGGAACTAGTCTTGACCATATTTTCGTCTTTGAAGCAACAATCTACGCGGCTGTATGCAAGCTCATGCCTTGGATCCTTTTTGAGCAGACCTTCGCCTCAGGACGACGAAGACTAGCAATCCCATCGCTACAACCGCAGCTATAATGCCGCCGACAAAACCCGGGCTGACTTCTGTCTTGTCTGGGGAACCGTCCACTGTATCAGGTTGCCTCTCCTCATCCGGCTGACCGTCTCCGTTATCATCTATCAGCATTAAATACGCTGGGTTTTCTGGGTTTACACCTACTGTCATCTTTGTGGCTGGGCCGATAGATACATCCCGGTATTGAACAGTTGTGGCAATGTTTTCACCTGTAGGCAGAATCATTTGAAAGTCCATGGTGCCAACGGCCGTGCCCTCCAAGATTACGGTATAACTACCTTTCCGAGGGATAAGGACTAATTTCTGGTCGTCTGCCACGGCCACTTCACAACCTTCTATTTCCTTGTATATCGTTCCGTCTACGTATCCTGCGCGGTTGCCCTGTTCATCCACTATCACTATGTTAACAGGGCAGCTTGCCAGGGCCGCATAGATGTCCATCCCAGCTTCGATATAGGCTTCGATTATAGCGCCGATCCACTGAACAATAATCCCGAAGATATACCCACCGCAGCTGACTGCCCCCTCCCAGATCCCCATAATCATGTTTACTACAGCACCTGCGTTGTAGTTAAGCATACGATCTGCAACCGTCAGCATTAGCTTGACAAAATCGCTGCGTGCTGCAGCCTCATTTCCTTTGCGATCATATGTCCGAGCTGCCCCACCAGAAGCAAAAAAACAATCCTTACTATAAAATTGACAAGATGCTCTGACACCAGCACGCCTTTAACAT
>CAZYLE010000255.1:1216-1499 GCA_964648675.1 uncultured Dehalococcoidales bacterium | reverse complement strand
GTCAGTATACGTGCCGATTTGTCCCCACGTTTTCAGCCCCGCCGTATCGCCAGTGCTGGTCAATACCCCCAAGAGGACATAGAGACCACAGGATATGCCGTTATCTAAGGAGGGCGAGACCGCAATATTGATCTCGCCAGCATCGTTGTTTGCGTCCGCATCGGTGTAAAGCTTCGGAGAGGACTGATAAATCCACACCCTCAATGTGTCGGACCAAACGTTAGGATTGCTATCCGCCCAAGCAATGTCCGGAATCTCGAATTCTATCTTGACAGTTCGGGAC
>CAZYLE010000255.1:0-1206 GCA_964648675.1 uncultured Dehalococcoidales bacterium | reverse complement strand
TGCGGTCGATTAAGGACACTTGCACCATATGACCTGTATCTGGAATGCAAACATCGCCCCTGTTGTAGATTACAGCTGTCACAGATGTCCGCTTCCCTATAGTGAGAGGATCGACCGAGATTATCGTAACGGCGAGGTCAGGGTTTCCTGACGTGATTTGAAGAGTCTTGGAGAAATAGTTGTTATTCTCGTTGCTCTCCGCTACCTCTCCTACCCTGTCAGCCATTACCTCGATCGTGTGAGTGCCAGCTGTCGCCGTCCACTGGTAGGTGAACTGACGGTCACGTGACTGGCCTGCGCTGAGAGAACCCCTAGCCGAGACATCCATATCCACCCCATCAATGACGAGCTTGTTGCCAAAGTCGGTGGAAGCTACGGGACCTTGGTTTTTCTCGGTGTAGTAGAATGTGACCTTATCACCGGCCTTTCGAGGGTCTGGTGACCACCATACATTGGTGATTATCAAGTCAGGTTTTCCTGAAGCCTGTTCCGTGGTGAAAGACCACTCGTGTCCTGTGGCCGATGCGCCGTGGTTATCTCTAGCTACTACCTGCCACCAATACTCAGTGTTGTACTCCAGAGTCCCCGGGTCAAAGCTTGTTCCCGTCAGACCGGCAAAGAACTGGTATGAGGTGGTGCCGAAGTAGACATCATAGGTGACCGTATCCCCAGCGTCGGGATCTCCACCACTCCAACTGATGTCAGCATTGATTGAGACACCAGTGGCATGGTCCAACGGCGACGGGTTGGAAGGTGTATTGGGTGGACTATTGACGCCGGTGCCGCCAGCAAATACCTTCACATCCTCATAGTAGCACTGGACGCCCCCATGTCTCGAATCCACTTCAATAGCATCGACGTCATAGGAGCTTGCGGTTGCTATGCCAGAAGCACTGAGTTCATCATCGACCCAGACTGAGAAGGTGTCCGTTGAACGGTCTAGCAAAAGCCTTACCTTGTACCATGTGTCTGGCGCATAAGACTGGAGATTTCTGGCTTCTACCTGACTGGCTCCCCGCATAAATCCCTCAGCCGTGAACTCTACAACGGCATACTTTGTTCCCCATGTGCCCTTGTGTCTGTTCCAAAACCCAACCGTGGCAGAGAACTCGCCGGAGTGGTAATCCTCGGCTCTCACATAAGCTTCGAAGCCTATTACCTCAGCACTTGTACTGAAATGTCTCTCGGCGGTGGCACTCCAGCCTG
>CAZYLE010000254.1:1590-2532 GCA_964648675.1 uncultured Dehalococcoidales bacterium | reverse complement strand
ACATGATCCTGGCTATCGCCTTCGCCGAGGCAGTGGCTATCTATGCGTTGATAATAGCGATTATCCTTGCCATGGGAATAGGGGCCTAAAGGAGGTCTGATAATGCAAAACGAAGGTTTGCCTCTTTCTATAGCGCTTATTGTTTCGTCAGCAATCCTGGGAGTGTTTTTTGCCCTTGCACTTGCGCTATGGGCAATCCTTTCCTAATATCTCAAAGGCATTTCTTTAGGGAGGATTTCAAAATGGCGGGTCTTGGCATTAGTTGGCAGGGCTTGGTGGCTCAACTGGTTAACTTTGGCATTCTCTTGGTTCTCCTCTACTTTGTTGCCTATAAGCCAATACGCAGGATGCTCGATGAGCGTTCGGAAAAGGTTAGGGTGGGTATGGAACAGGCAGAGCAGATGAAAGAGGTGATGGCCGAGACCGAGGAGCAGGTCAGGGAGCAGCTGGAGGTAGCCCGCGAGGAAAGGCAGAATATGTTGATTCAGGCGGAGGAGGTGGGGCAGCAGCTAAAGGAAGAGGCGCGAGAACAGGCAAGGCGGGATGCAGAGAGCATTGTCGCTAAAGCGCGCGTTGAGATCCAGCGAGAGCACGACGAAGCCATTGGCGAGCTCAAGCGTCAGTTCGTTGACCTGGCGATACTGGCCGCTGAGAAAGTGATAAGCGAGACGCTGGATAAGAAGAAGCATCGTAAGCTTATTGAAGAGGTGCTGGAGCAGGCATCCGAGGGAAAAGGTTAAATAATGGCGAGAGCTTCAGCGAGAAGGCATGCCCAGGCAGTCTTTCATATTGCCCTGGAGCAAAATGAGCTGGATACATGGCGCAGCGACCTGGAGACGATTGCTGAAGCGATTAAGGACTCCATTCTTTATGCTTTTTTGGAAAACCCGAAGATTCACTTCGATGAGAAGGTGAGAATCCTGAGGCGGCGCCTCGAAGGGA
>CAZYLE010000254.1:0-1580 GCA_964648675.1 uncultured Dehalococcoidales bacterium | reverse complement strand
AGTACGGGTGGCTGGTCGACGAACATCGGGGCATCGCTCATGCGAAGGTAGCTACAGCGATTCCTCTGGATAAAAGGGATAAGGGTAGCGTGACCCACAGGCTAAGCGATACATTGGGTAAGAAGATTCTACTCGTCACACAGGTTGACCCGTCTATCATAGGAGGGCTCACCGTAAGGGTTGGCGACAAGCTCATCGATGGCAGCACTAAAAGCAGATTGCAGGCATTGAGGAAAAGCCTGGTTGAGGCCGCAGGATAGAAATAGTCAGGCAAGTATTATGGGTAACTCGGGCTGGGGAGTAGCCCAGCCTGAACGGTTAGGCGGTAAGGGGAAGCTCATGGACTGGAGGTAGATTTAGATGGCTCGCGCTCAAGATATTGTATCAATCATTAGACACCAAATCGAGGAGTTTGGCACTACATTGACCATGGTGGATGTAGGCACCGTAGTTGAGGCAGGAGACAGCATTGCTCGCATTCATGGGCTTTCTGGTGCCAAGTATAATGAGCTGCTCGAGTTTCCCGAAGGCGTGATTGGCATCGCCCTTAACTTGGAGGAGGAAAGCGTTGGTGCGGTAATCCTCGGTGATTATAGCAAGATCAGGGAGGGGGATGAGGTGAAGTGCACCGGGAGGATCGCTGAAGTTCCAGTAGGGGACGGTCTAATAGGGCGAGTAATCGATCCCTTGGGTCAGCCTCTCGATGGCAAAGGGCCTATAAGATATGAGAAGACTCTCCCTATCGAGCGCGTGGCTCCTAATGTAGTACTTCGCAAGTCAGTGAATACATCGGTTCATACCGGGATAAAGGCTATAGATAGCATGATCCCTATCGGGCGGGGGCAGCGAGAGTTAATTATTGGCGATCGCTCCACTGGTAAGACAGCCATTGCCATTGATACCATCATAAGCCAGAAAGGGGGCGACCTCACCTGTATCTATGTGGCAATCGGGCAGAAATCGTCCAAGGTGGCCCAATCCGTGGGTACCCTGGAAAACTATGGAGCTATGGAGCATACCATCGTGGTGTCGGCCCATGCCTCTGACTCTGCCGCATTACAGTACCTCGCCCCTTACGCCGGCTGTGCCATTGGTGAGGACATTATGGAGCAGGGGCGTGATGCCTTGATTATCTATGACGACCTCTCCAAACATGCCTGGGCCTATCGCCAGATATCACTGCTGTTACGCCGTCCCCCAGGCCGCGAGGCGTACCCAGGAGACGTGTTTTACCTTCACAGCCGCCTTCTGGAGCGTGCGGCAAAGATGGCGCCAGAACATGGCGGCGGCTCACTAACCGCCCTGCCAATCATTGAGACTCAGGCTTCGGACATATCAGCCTATATCCCCACCAATGTAATCTCCATCACCGATGGCCAGATATATCTGGAGACAGACCTGTTCAATGCCGGGATTCGGCCGGCGTTGAATGTAGGGCTCTCGGTGTCCCGGGTAGGTGGTGCCGCTCAGACACAGGCGATGAAGAAGGTAGCGGGCAAATTAAGGTTAGACCTCGCTCAATATCGAGAACTGGCGGCGTTTTCCCAGTTCGGCGCTGCTGAATTGGATAAGGCAACCCG
>CAZYLE010000253.1:0-2536 GCA_964648675.1 uncultured Dehalococcoidales bacterium | reverse complement strand
GCTCGACAGGTGCCACGGTCAAACTCGGCAAAGCTTATATTTCGGTCTTCGTAAAGAATGTATGGCTTTTCGCCGAGTACACTTGCCTGGTGTGCGATGAGGTCGGCCCAATAATTGAAAACAGGTTGTTGTGTCATTATGCAATTGCCTCGACCTGGATGGCCTTTGTGCTAAGCGATGCTTGTGTTCCTGGTGTCAGGCCTTCAGGATGGTAACGGACAGTGCCCCTTGAGCGCCGCCAACGATGCCGCCCTGGTTATGTGCCAGACCCACCCTGGCGCCGACTACCTGCCGTTTGCCCGCCTGGCCGGTGAGGTGCCAGTACAGCTCCATTACCTGGCGGATGCCGGTAGCTCCCACCGGGTGTCCCTGTGATTCCAGTCCCCCTGAGACGTTTACCGGTAGCTTTCCCCCCAGGGTGGTGTGCCCCGCCTCGGCGAAAAGACCGCCTTCACCCAGGGGGCAGAAGAGCAGGTCTTCAGTGGCAGTTAGCTCGCCGGCTGCGGTGGCATCGTGTACTTCGGCCACATCTATATCCTCGGGGCCGACGCCAGCCTTCTCGTAGGCCTTTCGAGCCAGTCTGGTCATGGTGCCCTCCTGGCCTTCGCGGTAGTCCTCACCGCTGGCCAGAACGCAGGCGGCAATATCTACGGTGTGACGGGCTCTAATCTTCCTGGCGAAAGCCTCGGAGCAGACGATGGCCGCAGCGGCACCATCGCCTATGGGAGAACACATGGGCCGGGTCAGCGGCCAGGCCACCTCGGGAGCTTCGAGCACCTCATCGACAGTGAAGGTCATCTGATACTGGGCGAGAGGATTCATCGAGGAGTGCCAGTGGTTCTTGGAGGAAATCACCGCCAGTTGTCGCTGGGTGCTGCCAAATTTCTCCATGTGGTGCCGCGCCATTGCAGCATATGCATCCATGAATATAGTTCGCTGCCCCGATTTCTTCTTTTCCCCCTCACCCTTGGCCTCCTGGACTTTCTGCACCTGCTCTTCCTGCTGCTTAAACCATGCTATCATCTGGGGCAGGGTCTCCACGTCCATGGCCGCCAGAAAGGCTTTAAGCACCAGGTTACGGTCCTCGAAGTACATCTTCTCCATGCCCAGCACCAGGGCTACATCGATCTCGCCCAGTGCTAGCATGGCCCACGCGCCGTTCAGGGCGGTGGCTGAGGCGGCACAGGCGTTCTCCACATTGATAACCGGGATGCCGCCGATACCGAGAGGCCGCAGCACCACCTGGCCTCGTATCGACTCCTGACCATCCAGAACGCCCTGGGCTGCATTGCCAACCCATGCCCCCTCAAGCTGCTCCTTGGTGATGCCGGCGTCGTTGAGAGCGCCTAAGACGGCCTCTGCCGCCAGTGACTTCATATTGCGGTCGAAATGCTTGCCGAATTTGGTTACCGCGCCGCCGATGATTTTAACCCTGTTTATCTGCGGACCCTCCTTTCAGATTATGTGTATTCCTCAAATCGGTACACGTTGGGCTTTTCCGTACCAAAGTCCTCGCGTAGCAACCGGTCGAGGTTCTTCTGCGAAGCACTCTTGGGGATTTCGTCAACTACCTGGATATACGAAGGGACGCTGTTGCGCTCCAATTCTGCCAGGCATGCGCTGAAAATCCCCTTGATGTCTGGGGTTGAGCCTTCCACCGGCACTACCGCTGCCACCAGGTCGCTTTCGCCGGGTGCTCCAGACGCCGCCGGGATGCCATATACACATACATCGGTGACGTCAGGACGTTTGCCGATTACCGCTTCAACGTACTCCGGCAGGATAAAGTCCCCCTGCCGCCTCAGGCCGCCACCTTTGCGGTAGTCGAAGTAGTACCACCCTTCTTCGTCTTTGTGGACTATATCTCCGCTGCGCAGCCATCCGCCGCGAGTTTTCGCCTCTGAAGCTGCCTTGTCCCCGTGGTATTCCACCTCGGTCTTGCTCCCGGCCATACGGGAGATCAGCTCTCCACTCTCGCCGGGTTCGCATTCTGAATCGTCCTCACGTACCACCTTCATTTCCAAAAAGCCTTCCAGCGGTTTCCCAAAGGAACCAATAGGTCCGACACCCGGTGGTTTGTGGGCAAAGCCCCCTTCTACCGCGCCATACCACTCGTGGATTTTCACATTGAAGCGCTTCTCAAATGCCTCCCATATCGGTATAGGGGTACCGGCGCTGATGACTACTTGCACGGGGTTATCGGCATCATCGGGGCGAGCCGGCTCGGAGTAAATGCCCATCATCATCCCTCCCAGCAGGGAGAAGGTGGTGCAGCCGTGGGCGCGGCAGATGTCCCAGATGCGGCTCTTGGTGAACCTGCGGCTGATTACCGCCGGCACACTGAGTGCCAGCGCAGGGGTCAATGTAACCGCATAGGAGTTGCCATGGGCCAAGGACAACCCGGTATAGAGTTTGTCCTCCTGAGTGTATTGCCAGATCATCTGACCCAGCAGGGCGTATGCCTGCATACGGTTGTTTCTTTGCTTGACCCCCTTGGGGTCGCCGGTGGTCCCCGAGGTGTAGATGATCATGAGGT
>CAZYLE010000252.1:0-2558 GCA_964648675.1 uncultured Dehalococcoidales bacterium | reverse complement strand
TCTTCAGAGTCACTGACCATAAGATATATTGTTGTGCGGCCAACCCGGAGTAGCCACGCCCTGATGTATGCGACCCGATTATCCAACTGGACCTTCGCCAGTGGTTTGTGTCCATCGGTCGAAAGGACAGGAATGATAGGCGCTTCCTCGAAATCTAGCTGTCTGTAGACCTCCTCCTGCCAGCCTTCCGCAGAAATTCGCTGTTGAAAGTACCCCTGGGGATACATGAAGCCAACCCCCACCAGCGGTATCCCCAGGTCACTGGCCTCTTTGCATATGTCCCCTGCGAGTATACCCAGCCCGCCGGCGTAGATAGGTAGCGACGTGTGGATAGCAAACTCCATGGAGAAGAGGGCAATAGGACCCGATTGCCAGTTGGGATAGCTCGTATTGAACCATTTGTTCTGGGCAGACAGGTCGACATCGTATGCCGACAGGACGGAATCGTATATGCTGAGAAAGGCCGAGTCAGACGCTGCTTCCCTGAGTCTTTCGGCGCTAGTCTCCTGCAACTGCCCAACCGGGTCATGGCCACTCGCTTTCCACAGAGGATAGTCGAGGGCACGGAAGAGGTCACGCCCGGGTTGATGCCAACTCCACCACAGATTCCTGGCGAACTCATCGAGTCTGCCTATGCGTTCCGGTAGGATTGGCCTTTGTATCTTATCTTTGTGCATCAATCACTCCGAGCCTGTATTTCATCTATCATACACCTGTAATCACGAGCCTGTCTATGGGCTCGGCATGAATCATTGGTCAAACCGAACGCCCACTGGAGAAACATTTGTGAGTGCCCACGTGCCAAGAAAGCCGACGACAACTACAGGCACGACATAGTACAAGTGTTGCCCCTTACCAGTGCTCACCATACTGCCCGGGATGGTCGTTTGCCGGATGCCCTTGAAGGTTGCACATTCTGCGGTACAAAAGACGAGCCTAGGTACTAGGATAACAACGGCGCGGTAATGGTTCGGTCCAAGTAGCATGTAGAGCGGACCAACCCGTAACCACCACCCTACCGTAAGCTTGTGCTTGCCACAATCTGTGCCACGACTGTCCAGAATTGAGTGATTCCCGAGCGGCATGCTGCTCCAGAAGGACTTGGCTCTGAAGCGAGGGTGCATCGAGAACTGGCGGAAGGAGTACAATCAAATCCGACCGCACACCTCTTTGGGACATCGGCCACCATCTCCAGAACCTATACAGCCGTTCTACATGCCAGCAAGTCTGACTCCACATATGGTACAATAATCGCGGCAGCTCACATAATGACATGGCTATGAATGGAGCTGGGGGCAAGAGAATCCTCGCTGACTGCACAATCAGCTTCCACCCTTGGTTCAAACTGAGCAAACAGTGACCAGACTGGGAGAAGGCAGGCGGAATTCAGATAGTCGGTAGCGAACATCTAGCCACCGATTGCTGAACCTTCTACCAACGGTGCTCTGACTTCTAGCGATGAGGAGAATGGCATGAAACAGGTTGCCAAATACGTCCGCTGGTTTGAGGAGATAAAGATTGAAGACGTTCCCGTTGTGGGTGGGAAGAATGCGTCTTTAGGGGAAATGTATTGTGAACTTACAAACAAGGGGATAAAGATCCCGAACGGCTTTGCGGTAACGGCTGATGCATACTGGCTGGTCTTAAGCTCAGCAGGAATTCTTAGCGCACTCAAGGACACCATGGCGGGTCTTGACAAGACCAACGTGGCTGATTTGGCGAAACGAGGTAGAAGGGCGCGTGACCTGATCTTGGGTGCTGGCATCCCCGACGAGCTCTGGGCCGAGATCAGGACTGCCTATGACAAGCTCTGTGAGGAGTATGGTCCTGACACAGACGTCGCGGTTAGGAGTTCAGCCACTGCAGAAGACCTCCCAACGGCGTCATTTGCGGGTCAGCAGGAGACCTATCTGAACATACGGGGATACCAAAGCTTGAGAGAGGCCTGTAGCAAGTGCTTCGCCTCGCTTTTCACAGATAGGGCAATATCCTATCGTATTGACTATAATTTCGACCATTTCGAAGTAGCACTCTCTATCGGCGTCATGAAGATGGTACGCTCTGACTTGGGCACAAGCGGTGTGATGTTCACCCTTGATCCGGAGTCAGGTTTTCGTGACGTAGTGCTTATTACGGCGTCCTACGGTCTCGGAGAGAACATTGTGCAGGGTTCAGTCAATCCGGATGAGCACTATGTCTTCAAGCCGACTTTCAACATGGGCCACAGGGCGATCATCAGAAAGACCCTTGGAAGCAAGGAGATCAAGATGGTCTATGGCAGCAGCGACTCGATGGTCTTGACGCGAAACATGGAAGTGCCCAAGGCCGACCGCAGGCGTTTCTGCATTAGCGATGATGATGCGCTGAAGCTAACGGGCTATGCGATCGCAATAGAGGAACACTACTCGAAGAAGGCTGGCAAGGCTCGCCCAATGGATATTGAATGGGCAAAGGACGGAAGGGACGGAGACCTATTCATTGTTCAGGCCAGACCCGAGACAGTCCAATCGCAGAAAGCCATGGATGTCCTTGAAACATACCACTTGGACGAGAAAGGT
>CAZYLE010000251.1:0-2585 GCA_964648675.1 uncultured Dehalococcoidales bacterium | reverse complement strand
TACTTATGCTCAGCATGCCGAGAAGAAAGGGGGATTAAGTCCCTAGCTATGACCGAAGTAGTCGGAATTCGTTTCAAGCGGACAGGGCGAGTATATTACTTCGATCCAGCAGGCATCGAAATAGAATTGCATGATTGGGTCGTTGTTGAGACTGAGCATGGCACCGAGCTAGGCAGGGTGGTTATCTCCCCCACACAGGTCCTCTCCAGCGAGCTGACTGAGCCGCTAAAACCCTTGCTACGGAAGGCAGAGGACGAGGATATAAGGCAAAAGGAGGAATCCGAAGAGACGGAAAAAGAGGCGCTGGCCATATGCCAGCAGACGGCGAACCGGTTCAACCTGCCGATGAAACTATTAGCCGCAGAATACAGCACTGATGGCACTCGCCTTACCTTCTACTTCAGTGCGGAAGGCAGAGTGGATTTCCGAGACCTGTTGAAGGAACTCACCAACACCTTCAAAACACGCATTGAACTCCGTCAGGTAGGCTCTCGCGATAAGGCAAAGCTTTTGGGTGGTGTTGGCAAGTGCGGTCGCCCTCTGTGTTGCGCCACCTACCTCTCTGAGTTCAATCCAGTCACTATTAGAATGGCCAAGGAACAGGATTTGCCACTTAACCCGATGAAAATCTCCGGGATTTGTGGAAGGCTACTGTGCTGCTTAAGCTATGAGTGTGAGCAATACCGCACTATGAAAGAAAAACTCCCTGCGGCTGGTCAGCGAGTGAGCACCTCCTTGGGATTAGCTACAGTAGTCCGAGGCAACCCACTGAGAGAGACGGTCATAGTGCAACTGGAGAGCCAAGCCACAGTGGAATTGCCTGTTGAGCAGGTAAGCATTAAGAAGGAAAGGCCCTTTAGGGAAAAGCGTGCTTAATTCTGCTTAACTCTGTGCGAGATGGGAAGAAACTTCTGCCACTCGCCGTACCGGTGAACATACTCATAGGGGACAAAGTAGCCACCAATATGAGGAGTGGATGGCTGGCGGATGAGCTTCATCCCCGCCTCCTGCGGTGTGCGTCCTGCCTTACGATTGTTGCAAGGGATGCAGGCACTGACCACATTCTCCCAGACGTGTCTTCCTCCCTTATAACGTGGGACCACATGATCCAGAGTAAGCTCCTTAGTGTGCCTGCCGCAATACTGACAAGTGTATTCATCACGGCGGAACACCTCATGGCGAGTTAACTTCCTTTGACGGCGGGGACGCTTCACCAGATAAACAAGACGGATCACCGATGGGAGAGGAATCAGTTCATTCATGGTATGAATAATCCCAACGCCATTTTCCAGTAGTTCAGCCTTGCCTCGAAGAAGTAGAACCACCGCCCGCCGCGCACGGGCGACATTAAGCGGCTCGTAGTTTTGATTTAGCACTAAGACGGGGGAGTTCACCATAGACTAGCGTCTCCTCCTCAACCTCTGAGTTTGATGCCGCTCCGTTGGAGCCAGGTCAGCTCGGTAGTCTGGAACGTCGATATCGAACACCACGCTGATCCTCGGGTCTACCATTCGCGATACAACTCTGAGCTCGATCTCCTCCAAAGGTAGGCAGGTAGTGACCACCATAGGCAGCCGATCGTTATAACGATGGCTTATCAGTTGATAGAGCTTCTCCTGAGCCCATGGGGTGGCCGCCTGTTCACCGAAGTCGTCGAGGATAAGTAGGGGCACCTTCTTCACCATTTCAAAGAGCTCGTCAGAAGTCACCTCACTATTTGGGCTGAATGCTGAGCGTAGATAGTCAAGAAGGTCCGGTACCACCTTGAAGAACACAGGGCGGCCCTTTCGCAATTGGTGATTTCCGATGGCGGCAGCCAGGTGTGTCTTGCCACAGCCGTTGGGCCCTCGTAGCACTATCCAACCATCCGGTTCCTCGGCAAACCGCCGCGCCAGTTTGCATGCATCGCCAAGGTTCTGCCGCTGCTCTGGTAACAGGTTGACCCTCCGATGGTCGAAATTCTCGAAAGTCATGGTGCGTAGCAGTTTAAGGTTCAGGTCTCCACTCTCCTGCCGCAGCCGCAGCAAACGACTCTCTTCCGACTCAGCCTGATTGCATCGGCACGGCATCACTCGGGACAAATCGGGACGTCCTGACGGAAGCAAAGGATGAACGAAACCTGCTCCTTTGCAGATGGGACACACCTCATCCTCCACCTCACTCGATTCGCCGTTTAACGAGGGGTCCATACCTCTCTTTAATGTACCTGTCCCTATCCTCTTTAGAATGTCTCCCACGCTTTCCATTCTCCCTGCCCTCATTAGCCCAACGCTCAAGTATACTTGAGATGTACCGCCATTTACGTATATTAAGGCTCACTGCCTCCTTAAAGGCATCCTCTATCCAGGAGACGGGGTAGACCCTCTCTGCCTCCTTTAGCTCCTCAGCTATCATCGGTGTAAGCATGCCGATGTTCTCCTCATATAGGGTGAAGATATTGGGTTGCTCCTTTGCCTCTTGGTATGGCTCTCTCCTCGGCAAAGCACCCAGGTCAATCTCCCCTCGCTCCACTTTGGCTAGTGCCGCCCTATCGCCCTCGGTGTTTAGCGAGTACAGTTCCTCACTCCCCCCCTCCCGGTCGAGGG
>CAZYLE010000250.1:1539-2587 GCA_964648675.1 uncultured Dehalococcoidales bacterium | reverse complement strand
CGCTCTTCACCGTTTCCAAGTGCCCGTGGCTACTATGACAACAAGCCGTATCCAGTAGCTGGCTGCAGCGTGGATTAGCCCGTAGACCAGTCCAGCAATAACTCCGAGAAGGAAAAGCATGCCTCTCACCACTTCATTTGCACATTGTGCAAGTTTCTCAGATAGGAATGCTCTATCAGATTCAGAGTAAGAGCTGCACAGCTTGCAGTCAATGAGGAAATAGTCCTGGGGGAACCTTGCTTCTGGTAGCCATTTTGGGGGAGTCAGGACAATGGCGCCCAGGACGCTGTCGGGCTATGCGGGCAACGAGGACTTATGCACAGTAGCCGGGCAAGGAAGCTGGAGAACTTCGTCAGCGGCCAGCGGAAATAGGTAAGACTGTTTGGCCTTGCCCGAGCAAGCATTTCGGGCAAGGTCAAGCGGTTTTCGAACAAGGCGAGCTATTCACAGCCGGTGTGGAGAACAGCCAGTATCTTGCTCTCGGTGCCGCCGAAGCATTGAATCAAATGGGGCTGGCTCGAATCATAGTAAATCGCGTCCCCAGGGTTAAGAAACTCAACCTGATCACCAACCCGGGCCTTCACCTGTCCCTCAAGAACAAAAAGAAACTCCTGCCCATCGTGGGAAGAAGGCTCCACTGCATCGGCCGGCAAGAGAGTCACGATGAAGGGCTCCATCGATCGGTTCGCCTTCTCCGGGGCTAGCGATTCGTAGGTGTAGCCGTAGCGCTCGCTCCTCTTTTCCCCGTAGCGCGATACCGGTAGACGTTGGTCCGCCCGAACTACCGTCATAGGCTTGTCGATTCCGGGAGAAATGAAGTAACCCATCTTCATTTCGAGTGCTCTGCTCAGCTTCACCAATTCACCCAAGGGAGGGATCATTTCATTCGATTCTATGCGTTTCAGAGTATCCATGTCCACCCCCGTCCGGGTGCTAAGGTCGCGAAGCGTCAGGCCACGAGTTTCGCGAGCGTCCCGCACCCTGTCGCCGAGAGATTCCCCTGCCCTGGGCTCAGCCGCTTGGCGCGCCCGCTGGGACGAGTCGGTCA
>CAZYLE010000250.1:118-1529 GCA_964648675.1 uncultured Dehalococcoidales bacterium | reverse complement strand
GGTCTCGATATAGTCTTTCGACCCTGTAGTCTTTCATTAGCCCGTATCCGCCGTGAAGCTGCACGGCGTGATGAACACATCGATGCATCATCTCCGAGCAGTAGAGTTTGGCCATGGCCGCCTCGCGCGTGAAGGGACGTTTGTTCTCCAGCAGCCAGCATGCCTTGTAAAGCAGATTTCGAGCAAGTTCGATTTCGAGGGCCATGTCAGCCAGCTTGAAGGCGTTTGCCTGAAAGGAGCTTACCGGACGCTCAAACTGAATGCGCGAGTTGGCGTATTCCAGAGCCATCTCCAAGGCCCCTTGGGCTCCTCCAAGCCCCATGGCCGCAATGCTTAACCGCCCCCTATCCAGGGTGGAGAGCATCTGGTGGAGCCCATCTCCTATTCTGCCGAGGAGATTCCCTTCAGGGACCAGGCAATCATCGAAGAAAAGCTCGCCTGTGTTGGATGCCCGCCACATCATCTTCCCCTTCATCTCCCTGGCAGTGAAGCCCGGCGCATCTGTGGGAACAAGTAGGCAGCTCAGTTCCGGCTTCCTGTCGGCTCGCCGACCCGTAACGGCCTGCAAGACGATAACGCCCGTTAGGGAACAAGCGGAGTTGGTGATGAAGATTTTGCTCCCATTGATCACCCAATGGTCGCCGCGAAGCTCCGCCCTGGTTCGGGAGCTCCCTGCGTCAGAACCGGCATCTGGTTCCGTGAGACCGAAGGCTGCCAGGATTTCTCCCGAACAGAGTCTTGGAAGCCATTCCTTCCTTTGCTTCTCGCTCCCGAAGTCATAGATCGGCCCGATCCCCAATGAGTTCGCGGCAGCGATTGTAGCGGCCTGAGAACCGTCCACCCTTGCCAGCTCTTCCACGGCGATAATGTATGAGATGTATCCCATATGGGATCCACCATATTTCTCCGGAACGCAGCAACCAAGAAGCCCTATCCTGGCCATCTTCCGTGTCAACTCAACGGAGAACTCCTCCTTTTCGTCCAGCTCCTGCGCGATGGAAGCGATCTCGCTTTCGGCGAAATCCCGAACGGCCTGACGTGTTAGATTCTGCTCCTCTGTCAAATCAAAATTGAGCGCCATTTGCTTTGTCCTCGCTGCTGCACGGACTTTGATAGGATGTCAAAGAGCCACCGTCTCCTTGCGCTGGCAAGTATAAGCGCAGACTCTGGGAATCTCCAGCATATATCCACCGGCACAAGCCAAAGTCGCTTGCTGGATAACCTGAACAAGCCTGACTGGGTGCATTTCTTTTCACCTTCCTGGCGCTATTCTCACTACTTGCTTTCCCACCTTCTCTTGACGTCATCCTTCTTGATGCCGAATCGCTTCTCCAGGAAGGCGTAGGTGTTTTCCAAATCCCGTTCCAAGTCCTCGATATCCTTCGGATGTGTATGCAAGCACGAATCCTGG
>CAZYLE010000250.1:0-108 GCA_964648675.1 uncultured Dehalococcoidales bacterium | reverse complement strand
TTATTTGGATCGGCAGGGCCGTATTCGCGCCATCGATCTGTACGTAGCCAAGCACAAAGGGCAGCATCTCCAGGAATGCATCGGCCGAGAACAGCATAACCGAGAAAG
>CAZYLE010000249.1:0-2592 GCA_964648675.1 uncultured Dehalococcoidales bacterium | reverse complement strand
TGTATGTTAAGTTATAGGATGCACATAATGGACAAACGTACAACAGCAATCCAGTGAGCGTGTATGAAAGCATGATGACGCCTGGTTTCGCTATCGGAGGCTCCGATATTGAACCCTTCGGCATTGCCGGCTGAGCAACAGGGAAAACTCAAGACAAAGGCCACCAGATCGGGAAGAGACAAGATATTGGTCAGCCACGGGGCTCATTGTCTTGGTAGCAATTTCACCGCAAGCATTATGCGGGTTCTACGCCTCCTCCCTTACAGCCGCCTGGGAAGCAGCGAAACAGGCAATAGGCACACGATACGGCGAGCAGCTCACGTAATCTAAACCCATTTGGTGAAAAAAGCTTACAGACTGAGGGTCACCAGCATGTTCTCCGCAGATGCCAATCTCAAGTGTGGGATTGGCCTTCCTGCCCCTTTCCACCGCCACTCTAATTAGTTCTCCCACCCCTGTTTCCTCTAGAGTAACAAAGGGGTCGTGTTCAAAGATATGGTTTTCCAAATACAGAGGTAGAAAGGTAGCCGCGTCATCACGGCTGATTCCAAGGGTGGTTTGTGTCAAGTCGTTCGTTCCAAAAGAGAAGAAGTCTACCAGAGGAGCAATCTCATTGGCAGCAAGGGCTGCCCTGGGAAGCTCAATCATCACCCCTATTTTGTAGTCCAACAGTTCAACTCCTTTTTCTCTCTTCACTTGCTCGGAGGTATCAATTATAAGCTTCCTCAGGTATTCTATTTCCCCGACATAGCTTATAAAAGGCAGCATAATTTGAGGGAATACATTAAGTCCTTGCTTAATCAATTCACAGGAAGCTTCTATTATAGCCCTTACCTGCATTTCATAGATTTCAGGGAAAGTGATCCCTAGCCGGCATCCCCGATGTCCTATCATAGGATTGAATTCCCTCAAGCTCTGCACCTTATCTTTTAACTTTCTCAGAGGAAGGCTCATCCTCTTGGCCAAGGCTTCTAATTCATCCGCGGCATAGGGCAAAGGCAGGAATTCGTGAAGAGGAGGGTCTAAGAGCCTGATAGTAACTGGGAAACCTTCCATCTCCCTGAAGATGCCCAAAAAATCATCTCTTTGTATTGGGATAAGCTTAGCGAAAACATTTTTCCTCTCCTCAACATCGTCAAGCAATATCACCTGGCGGAAAAAGTCGATCCTGTCGGCTTGAAAGAACATGTGCTCTGTGCGGCAAAGTCCGATACCCTCGGCCCCGAATTCCCTTGCCAGCGCGGCATCTTTGGGATTATCGACATTCGCCCTGACTTTCAGCCTCTTCACCATGTCTGTCCATATCATAAGCTCCTTGAACTCATCACCAAGCCTTTGGGAGATAACGGGGAGCCTTCCCGCCATGACCTCGCCGCTCGAGCCATCTATGGTAAAAAGGTCGCCTTTTCTGAAGATTCTCTTCCCCGCCCTAAACTCCTCCTCATTACGGTCAATATGGATATCACCGCACCCTACCACAGCGCACTTCCCCATGCCCCTGGCTACTACTGCGGCGTGGGAGGTTATCCCGCCCCTCATGGTCAACACCCCCGAGGCAGCGGCGATTCCCTGAATATCATCAGCAGACATTTCCTCTCTAACAAGGATGAAATCTCCATCCTTGCCAGTAAGTTGTACCAGTTCCTTAGGGTCAAATATAACTTTGCCTGAGGCAACTCCTGGCGAAGCCGGCAGGCCTTTGGCAATTATTTCCTTTTCAGCGTTAGGGTCGAGGACAGGGTGTAGTACCTGCTCCAGTTCTTCTGGCTCGATGCGGTGAAAAATCTCCTTTCCGCTAATCAGCCTTTCCCTCACCATGTCCATAGCCATCTTTATGGCAGCTTGTGGCGTCCTCTTCCCCGCTCTCGTTTGCAATATCCACAGCTTCCCCTTTTGAATAGTGAACTCGATGTCCTGCATCTCTCTGAAGCGCCTCTCCAGCTTCTGAGAGACTTCCGCAAGCTCCTGAGAGCACTGTGGGGACAGTTCCTCCAAACTGCTTATCGGCCGGGGTGTCCTGATTCCAGATACTATATCTTCACCCTGGGCATTAGGCAAGAACTCACCCCAGAGGCCCTTCTCTCCCGTGCTCGGGTCTCGCGAGAATGCTACACCAGCGCCGCTATCTTCACCCATATTACCGAAAACCATAGCCTGAATATCCACAGCGGTCCCCCAGCTATGAGGAATTTGATTCATTTTCCTATACGCCGTTGCTTTGGGATTATCCCATGATTCAAAGATCGCCGAGATGGCTCCCCATAGTTGGTCCCAGGGATCGGAAGGAAATTCCTTGCCACTCGATTCCTTCACTCTCTTCTTGAACCTCTGCGCTACATCTTCCAGATCTTCTGTAGTCAGTTGCGTGTCAAAGCTAACCCCTTTCTCTACCTTCTTCGCCTCTAAAATCCTCTCGAAAACCACCCCATCTATCCCCATCGCTATTTCCCCATACATTTGAATAAACCGCCGGTACGTATCAAGAGCGAACCACCTATTCTGCGTTTTCTCAGCCAAGCCGTTGCAGGCCGATTCATTCAATCCCAGATTGAGGATGGTCTCCATCATCCCCGGCATGGACACACGCGCTCC
>CAZYLE010000248.1:1418-2602 GCA_964648675.1 uncultured Dehalococcoidales bacterium | reverse complement strand
ATGGAGCGTCGGCAATCGTTGTGGCTGAAGGGAATCTGGCGAGAAAGAAAGCCAAACAGCCGGCCTGGTTCAAGGGACTAGCTTCCTATTCTGACGAGGAGAACCAGCTTCAGAGCGAGAATTTCGGCGGCGTTGGAGTGATGGATCCCTCTGAACAGAGGGGATGCTGGATGTCAGCAGCAAAAGCATACAAGATGGCTGGCATAAGGAATCCCCAAAAAGGGATTGATATGGCAGAGATATACCAGCCTTTTGCCAGCCAGGAGTTGATATTTGCTGAGAGGCTGGGCTTATTTGACGAAGGCACGGCCTGGAAGGCTCTCGAAAAGGGCGAGACCGAGATTGACGGAAGAATGCCACTGGACCCTTCGGGCGGCGTCAATGCGACAAACGCCATCGGGTCCTCTGCCCTGCAGCGCCTTCTGGAGTGTGCTCTGCAGATAATGGGCAAGGCGGAAGAGCATCAGGTGCCGAAAAAAGTGCGCAACGCTGTTGCACATGGTTGGGGGGGTGTAACCAATTACACCACCGTCACGGTTTTAGGGGATACCCCGTGGAGGTAATGATGATGGGATACATAAAAGAGGAACGCCCGCAGACAATCGGCGTAGAAGGTTCATGGGTTTTGAGCGCCTATCACTATAAAGGCTCCAGGCTGGTGGAGGAATATGTTAAGGGTCTGAAACGGAGAAAACTGATCGGCTCATTCTGCCTGGGTTGTGCCAAGGTGATTGTGCCGCCCAGGAACTTGTGCGGCAGATGTCATCGCATAATGGACGGGCGAAAGACTGTCAGCGATAAGGGGACCATCACCTGCTTCGTGATAAGCCCCCCTATATACAGAGGGAAATTGAAGGTCATCGGCATGGACCCGGTGGAAGCGGGTTTGATCAAGGATGGTGAGGTGGTCATACCGGTGTTCGTTAAGTTCGACGGATCAGACTCAAACACGGACACTGTCCTGCTAAACGCGGACCCAAATACTGTTCACATAGGCATGAGGGTGAAAGCTGTCTGGGCCAAGGAGCCGAAAGGTGCGCTGAGCGATTTCGAAGGTGTTGAGCCTCTTTGAGGAACGACGCATAGCATTATCAACTACCTGGGGAGGGATAGAAACAATGAAAAGCAGGCCGGCAATCGTTGAGGTACAGGCCCCGCTGCCATTTGTTGCTAGCTTCAACTGG
>CAZYLE010000248.1:0-1378 GCA_964648675.1 uncultured Dehalococcoidales bacterium | reverse complement strand
TGCTGAGTTATACGACAGCATATGTGAAATTGGATGGTCAGGGAAACTTTATCGATCTTGAGAAACCGGAGATAATTGGTGCTATAAAACTGGAGAAGGCGGATTCAACCATTTTCATGCCAATCGAGGGGATTAAACCACAGGATGTAACCGAAGGGCTCAAAGTTAAGGTCGAGTGGCGAGAGGAGACAAAAGGAGAACTGTCAGACATACGGTGTTTCAAACCTGTTTAAATCGAGAGGAAATACAGAGGCAGGCTCTTATACTGGCAGGTATGGAGCTGCAATTCGGTTTGATATTTATAAAGGAGGTTGCTTAAGATGCCAAGGATGCCCAAACTAATAATAACTTGTGCCTTGACTGGTTCTGCGGTAGCTCCCACTCAGACGCCCTATCTACCCATAACTCCAGACCAGATAGCTGATGAAGCATACAGAGCATACAAGGCAGGAGCAGCAGTAGTCCACGTCCATGTACGGGACCCAAAGGAGGGTATCCCGACGGCTGATTTGAACATCTGGAGGGAAACACTCACAAAAATCAAGGAGAAATGCAATGTGGTAATTTGCACCACCACCGGTGGCGGCATGGGAATGACAGCAGAGCAGAGGATAGCCGTTGTTCCGGAGTTTGAACCAGAGATGTGTTCTTTAGATATTGAAAGCATGAATTTCAGCGTCTTTCCTCTTGCAGAGAAGATCAAGGAATGGAAGTACCCATGGGAGAAACTGATGGTGGAGCTGTCCAGGGATTTCGTCTTCAAAAATACCTTTGCAGACCTGGAAGTATTTATAAAAACAATGAAGAAGCATGAAGTAAAGCCAGAGGTCGAAATCTATGGCACAAATGGACTCTCCAACACAGGCTTCCTTATACAAACGGGACAACTGGATTTGCCAGTCCATATACAGTACGTTCTCGGGGTTCTGGGTGGCACAGCCTCCACACCGTACGAGCTAATGCACCTTCAGACCGAAACGCACCGATGGTTAGGTGCGAACAACTATACATGGTCTGTCATAGGTATCGGTTATCCTGCAGAGTTTCACCTTGGAGCTGTAGCAATGGCTATGGGCGGCCATGTCAGAGTTGGAATAGAAGACAATGTATTTGTCAAATACAAAGTACTGGCAAAGAGCAATGCGGAGCTAGTGGAGAAAATCCGTAAGATCGCCGAACTTTTCGAAAGGGAAATTGCCACGCCCGACGACGCGAGACAAATACTCGGTCTTAAGGGCATAGACAAGGTGAAGTTCTAGAACGCCAGGGGTGTTCAAACGGGCCTGAAACCCTGCATATATAGCTGATGACCATCGCAAACGTAACTGCGGCTGACCTATTGGTGGCGCGGAGTGAGGCTCGGTTCAGTTGTCCACTA
>CAZYLE010000247.1:2149-2607 GCA_964648675.1 uncultured Dehalococcoidales bacterium | reverse complement strand
AAATACAGGCTAGAGATAATGACCCTTACTTCCGAGATGAGCAACGCGCCTGGTATGATACCCTGAGGGACTATATGTCTGAGATAAAGGGCTTTGGTCCTACTGTCAGGCTTTACTCTAAAGAGATGCTATGGTGTGGTCTCGATCATAACAGCAGCGATGACATAACTAGGTTTCAGAAGCTTATTGAGGACCGGCAAGGAAATGCACAATGATGAAAGATGATTTCATTGCAACTGCGGCTATTCAGTCTACTGGATACCCTAGTAAAAAAGAAGCACGAATGGAATTGTTGTCAGCAGTGATAAAACAGCTAGAGAACATGGAAGACAGCCATGGGGTTATTCTATTTCCCGCAGGATATTTCAATGCTGGTCAGCAAGAAACGAGCACTATTCTCCAATGGGTGGAGGAGGAGTGCGCCGCCCTCGCCGCCCTCAGCGTTCCGGAGAAGGTCG
>CAZYLE010000247.1:1181-2139 GCA_964648675.1 uncultured Dehalococcoidales bacterium | reverse complement strand
GTATCATTGTATGCGTAGGCATTGATGGGAATATTGAAGGGGATTTAGCAAAAGACCAATTGGCGATCGCCGTTAATAAAGGAGGCATCAGTGCCATGGCACGAAAGTTTTATCCTACAAGAGGAGAAAACGGTAAAATTCATCTTGCAAGCAATCACCTTTGTGAAGAGCAGGGCTACCCTCGCATCTTCTCTCTGAATACACGGCGCTATTACATTGCTGTTTGCTACGATGTTTTCGGGATAAAGAAGTTGCAGAAGAATCCAGGGGTCAAGGTCAACGTGATACTGAATTGTGTCCACGGTTTCTATCCGCCGAAACAAGGAGCGGCCGGTATTTCCTTGTTTACCAGACATGGCTTTGCAGGCGCATCAAAGCAGTGGGGCTGCCCCGTTTTTGGAACTGCCGTCTTTTTTAATCGCAGTGTCCCAAAAGACTGGCCGACGGGTGTCTATTGGAACCAAGGCAGTAAAAGCACCAAAGAGTGGAGGTATTCTGACAACCCGATTAAAAAGCCAGAAAGCTTGTGCACTCGCGTGGCACAAGAGACCGCGTTCGTCAATATCTACGATCTTGCTGATTGTCCCGGGATTTAACAATCTAGCGGATTGTGCAATATCAGAAACCGTTATGTCTGCTGCCTAGTCGTTCCTCATTCACGGTAAGACTAAATTGATTTTTAAAACCTGAAGTGCTACCATTTCGACAACTGAGTCAAGAGGTGCTGTTATGCCTCAGCCAAGCACTGTTGACCTCTATCATTGGTTACAGAATCGGGTGGATAGCTACACCGTTCCTGCTTGGGAAGCTACCTTAGTTGAACTCATTGCCAATAGCCTTGACGCTAAATCGAGTGAAATCTCTATTACTACTGATCCAGGTCAGCGGGTTCTCCACATCTCTGACAATGGTCAGGGAATGAATGAAAGAGAATTCCAAGAATACCATAACGTATCAT
>CAZYLE010000247.1:0-1171 GCA_964648675.1 uncultured Dehalococcoidales bacterium | reverse complement strand
AGCTAAACTCGCCTTATGGATATCTGACAGCGTGATTACAGAAACAAGATCCAGCTCTTTCCACGGTGCTTCCAAATGGTGGCTCGAAGGTAGGGGTTTCTGGAGAGACCCGGTGCCAGAAAGAACCCTGAAGCAGAACGGGACAAAAACCACCCTCTTTCTTAAGGAAGAGGTGTCGTCTCCATTGCGTGAGGGCGAGCTAAAGCGGATGCTAACTACTCACTATTATCCCTTGTTTGATCCGTTTATTTTGGTGATATATCGAATTACAGGAATTTACCCGTCCGGCATTCGTTTCTTGATAAACGGGATCCCCTTTGTATCTGATGCTGCTATAGATGACAAAGTGGTGAAAGAGAAACATGAATTCGTCTTTGAAGTTACACAAAGACGAAGTAAAAGAATACTGGGCCATGGCTACTTTGTGTTGTCGCAAAAGGAGTTAGAGCAACCTGGTATCCTTATCTCCACATGGGGAAAAGTGATCAAACGGGGTGAGTGGCTTAGAAAATTTCCCCGTGATATGCAAAAAATTTGGGGGATTATCGAGGCACCATATCTGATTGAGTCGCTAACCACTAATAAGCTAGACTTTATTACCGAAGGGGAAACTGGTAAGAATTGGCGACACTTTTACAGAGAGATGCAAAAAAGATTTGGCGAGTGGCTGGAACACATCGGTAAGCTGGAAAGGAAACGTGCAACAGCCGATGAAGCAGCCGCCTTGGAGGCAGAAATTTCAGAGATACTTTCATTAGTGCCTGACTTACAGACCATCTTCGCCAGAGGCACCGTTAAGGATGTTACTCTTCCGGAGCCCTCAGGTTCAGAATCTTTCGATCTGGAGCCTGGAACTCAATTAACTACCGGCACCCAGCGTGGTGAGCAGGAAGGTTTGGGTGTCCCTGTTCATCCCGGTACGGATGATAGGAAGGGGCTGGGCAAACCATCCGTAGAAGGTACATCAGGAACTCGTCTTCCACGAAGTGTGCGACTCGGACCTAAGATAGCGTTCCTCAGCTTGCCTGATCAGACGGAACTAGGCTTTGTTGATGGAGATACGGTCGTTATAAACTCGGGCCACCAGGCATATGAGAAAGCCCAAAGTGCTGGATTTGTACGGTATCACCAACTGATGAGCGTGGCTTGGGCACTCACTCAAGAAAAGGGA
>CAZYLE010000246.1:1126-2614 GCA_964648675.1 uncultured Dehalococcoidales bacterium | reverse complement strand
ATGACCTGGCGAATAACAAGGACTGGGAGGAGCTATGCACTACGACTTCACATCTGACAGGGGAGAAGGTAAATAGGTTCACCCATATTCATCAGAGCGTTGACGACCTGCTGAAGAAGCAGCAGATGACCAGGCTTCTATGCCATAGGGTAGGCGGCTGCATCATGAGGTGCATGGGGATAGATGCCATGAATGCCCTGTCCGTCATCACCTATGAAATGGATCAGACGCTGGGCACAGATACGAACCAGAACTTTCTAAAGTATCTCAGGTACTGGCAGGATAATGATATATGCGCCAACTGTGCTCAGACCGATACCAAAGGCGATAGGTTGAAAAGACCTCACGAGCAGGCCGACCCCGACCTGTACCTGAGGATAATAGAAAGCAGGCCAGATGGAATTGTGGTGAGGGGAGCCAAGATTGATAACACCACCGCTCCAGTAAGCGATGAGATAATAGCCATACCTACCAGATTCATGACCGAAAACGACGCTGAATACGCCGTTGCTTTTGCCGTCCCGGCGGACTGGGAAGGGGTAAAGATGCTGGTCAGGCCGGCGTACCACCATAAGAGGAAGTGGCTCAAAGCCCCTATCGCCGAAATAGGTGACGCTGAATCATATACCATCTTTGACGATGTCTTCGTCCCTCGGGATAGGGTGTTTCTGGACGGGAAGGGTGACCCAAGGCAGACAGCGTTTGCCGGTTTTCTTGCCTTGCTCTTTGCCCACTATCACCGACACTCATACACCGGCTGTAAGCCGGCTGTATCCGAGGTTTTAGCCAGCGCTGCTGCCCTTGTGGCGGAATACAACGGGATCGAGAGGCAAGCCCACGTGCGGGACAAGATATCTCACATTATCGGTACGGCAGAGCTTGTCCTCGCTGCCGGTCAGATGAGCGCTTACCGCGCTGAGAGGTCGCCATCGGGAACCTATATACCCGATGAGATCTTGACCAATGCGGGCAGAAGACTGGCGGGGGAAGAGATCTACAATGAGTATAAAATCGTAGCCGACCTCGCCGGGGGGCTGTGCTCTACTATGCCCTTTGAGGAGGATTTCTTCGCCGAGGAAACAAAGGACCTGGCAAACAAATACCTGATGAGGAATCCCCAAATATCGGCAGAGAATCAGCATCGATGCTTCCGTGGCATAGAGAATATGATAGTCTCAGAACTGTCCGGCGTGATGCAGGTGGCGGGGTTGCATGGTGGTGGCTCGCCCCAGATGGAGACCATCACCATGATGGCGAGATATGACCTTGACAGCTTGAAGAGTATAGCGAAGTACCTGTTCGGGATAGAAGGGGAATTGCCCAAGTATGAAAGGCCAGCGGTAACCCCGAGGAAGATGCTGGAGAGATTTCGGAAGACGTATGGGGGTTAGGATAGATAAATTTTGATCCACCCCCCGCCCATCCTGTCATTGCGAGCGAAGCGAAGCAATCTGGTTCCCTCTCCCTTGAAGGGAGAGGGCTAGGGTG
>CAZYLE010000246.1:0-1116 GCA_964648675.1 uncultured Dehalococcoidales bacterium | reverse complement strand
CCTCTAACTCCCTCCCTCCAGGGGAGGGAGAAACAATCTCTGTATCATACTCCAGAGATTGCTTCGTCGCTGGCGCTCTAGCCAAAGGCGAGTCGCCTTCATAGACCTCGCAATGACGGGCAAGGAGGACACCCCCCAGATTTTTATTGTCATTGCGAGCGCAGCGAAGCAATCTAATTCCCTCTCCCTTGAAGGGAGAGGGCTAAAGGCCGTTCATGGTTCGAGGCCGACAGGTCGGCCGACACTTCGGCCCTTGCTCACCACGAACGGCGTTGTTATTGGTACGTATCATGGATTATTTCGTTCGCCCTGAGCCCTTCGATAAACTCAGGACAGGCTTGTCGAAGGGTGAGGGTGATATTCCTTCTCCCGCTAACTGCCTCCCATGGTGCCGCTGCCCCCAATTTTTGTAGTTGCCTGATTAATCAGGCACAATTGGCCCAATAAATTGGGCAACTACACTTAATTCATTATCATATCAGAAGTTGATGGTTACCCGGCCCGCGCTAACTTGTTCCACGCTAGATATCCCGAGCTTGTAAGGCGTTCTGAATCCGAACCGAGGTTGCCTTCGTCTGCCTACACCGCCTTCCTGGCCTTTTTCTCCAGTACCTCCCTGACCCCTCCGATTATGCCATCCGCATCGATCCCGTAGCGGCTCAGCAGCTCTCGGGGTGAACCAATATCCGTGTATACGTCGGGAAAGCCTATCCTCTTAAAGCAGACCCCTATCCCGGCGTCTGCCAACACCTCCGCCACCGCTCCTCCCAGGCCGCCGATGATGGTGTGCTCCTCGGCGGTAACGATGGCTCCTGTTTCCACAGCAGCTCTAATCACTACCTCTTTATCTATTGGCTTCAATGTATGAAGGTCGATCACTCGAAGGCTTATGCCTTCAGCCTCCAGCTTCTCGGCGGCATTTTTTGCCGCCGATACCGCAACGCCGCAGGCGAAGACGGTAGCGTCGTTGCCCTGGTGAAGGGTGATAGCCTTGCCGATCTCATAGTCATATCCTGGTTGATAGACAAGAGGCTCTCGGCCGCGGCCGATCCTGATATAGACCGGCCCGGGATAGTCAATACTGGCCCTGACCGCCTCAGCCGTCTCGGTGGCGTC
>CAZYLE010000245.1:0-2622 GCA_964648675.1 uncultured Dehalococcoidales bacterium | reverse complement strand
CTTCAAGGGAGAGGGTAGGGTGAGGGTGAAGCGCTGGATGCATTTCCCCCTCCCTCTCCCTTGAAGGGAGAGGGTAAGGGTGAGGGTGAAGCGCTGGATGCATTTCACCCTCCCTCTAACTCCTCCGACATATCGGAGTCCGATGAATCGGACCTCCCTCAAGGGAGGGAGGACTTGTTGATCCGCGCCAGGGGAGGGAGAAACAGGTTGCCCAGGGGCAGTGCTTGAAGCTATAATGATGACAGATGAATACAATAGACGGTCTCGACCGCATTCTGCCGCGGGTAATCCGGCCAGCCCGCTACACCGGCGGCGAGTGGAACAGCATCACCAAGGACTGGGACGCCATCGACGTCAGGGTCGCCCTTATCTACCCCGACACCTACGAAATCGGCATGTCCAACCTCGGCCTGGCCATCCTGTATGACGTGGTCAACAAACAACCCGGTGCTCTTGCCGAGCGTGTTTATGCCCCCTGGGTCGATATGGAGGCGGAGATGAGGAAAGCCTCCATCCCCCTGTTTAGCCTGGAATCGAGGCGTCCGCTAAAGGACTTTGACATCATCGGCTTCTCCCTGGGCTATGAGCTTACCTACACCAATGTCCTCAACATGCTCGACCTCGGCGGCATGCCGGTGCTCGCCTCGCAGCGGGGTGACTCTTTTCCCCTTATAATCGCCGGGGGCAGTTGTGCCCTGAACCCCGAGCCCATGGCCGAGTTTATCGACATCTTCGTCCTTGGCGAGGGAGAGGAGGTCTTCGTCGAGATACTGGATGTTGTGCGAAGGTGGAAGCTTGAGTCGCCGCCGGCGACCAAAGAGGAGCTGATCCGGGCGCTGGCTATCATTCCCGGCGTCTATGCGCCCAGCCTGTACCGTGTTGACTACCATGATGATGGCACCATATCCGGAATAGCGCCGCTATCACCACAGGTTAGCCCCACCATCAGGCGGCGCATTGTCATGGAGCTGCCTCCGGCGGTTACCCGGCCGATTGTCCCCTTCGTTGAGACGGTCCATGACCGCGCCGCCATCGAGATACAGCGTGGCTGCACCAGGGGCTGTCGCTTCTGCCAGGCGGGCATCATCTATCGTCCGATAAGGGAGCGCTCCAGGGAAGAGGTGCTGCAGGCTGTTGATGAACTGCGGCAAAACTGCGGCTATAATGAGCTGTCATTGCTTTCCTTGAGCACCAGCGACTATGCCGACATCGAGGGATTGGTCGGCGCCCTGTCGGCGCGCTATGGTGAGGACTACCTCAAGCTGTCGCTGCCCAGCCTTCGCATCGATACCTTCTCGGTACGGCTAATGGACTCCCTTCGGTCGTCACCTGGCCCCGAGCCTTCGGCTCAGTTCGGCAAGAAGACCGGCCTCACCTTTGCCCCCGAGGCGGGAAGCGAGCGGCTACGCCACGTGATTAACAAGGGCATCTCCGATGAGGCCCTGCTGCAAACCCTGCAGACCGCGGCGGAGAAGGGATGGCGCAGCGTCAAGCTGTACTTCATGCTCGGCCTGCCCACCGAGACCACCGAAGACGTGGAGGGCATTATTCATCTTGTCCGTCAGATTTACCATGTGGGGAGGAAAGCAGGGGGAGGGGTATTACATCCAAAGGTGAGCGCCACAGCCTTTGTGCCCAAGGCGCACACCCCCTTTCAATGGGTCGCCCAGCTTGCCGAAGAGGAGCTAAATGCCAGGATTGAGACGCTCAGACATGGCTTGAAAAGGTCGGGAATGCGCCTGTCGTGGCAGGACCCCCGGATGAGCCGTCTCGAGGCGGTGATGGCGCGGGGCGACCGTCGGCTGTCCAGAGTCATATATCGCGCCTGGCAACTGGGCTCGCGTTTCGATGGCTGGACGGAGCATTTCGATTACGAAAGATGGCGCCAGGCGTTTGAAGAGTGCGGGCTCGCCCCCGCCTTCTACGCCCCCCGCCTCCGCCCCCTGGGCGAGATATTGCCCTGGGGGCACGTCGATGTCGGCGTCAGCGCTGCCTTCCTCAAGAGGGAGTATCAAAAAACAGCAAACGGCGCAGCGACTGAAGATTGCCGTTTCGGCCGCTGCGCCGCATGTGGTCTAGAGCGCTGGCTTCCTGGTTGCCAGAGCCGTTGTTAAAATTCCTCCTCCTCTCCCTCTTCGAAGCCTTCGTAGTCCTCCTCCTCGCCTGATGGTCCCTTGGATTTGGTCACCAGAAGATAGATGATAAGCAGGATGACGATGAGCGCTGCCAGCCCGATTATCAGCCATATCCACCAGCTGAGGCCGAGGAATTTCCAGCCCTCTTCCGCCTCTTTCGCACCCGGTGCTAATTGTGGACCGGTGCCGGTAGTATCATCGGGATTGCCGTTTTCATCTAACACCGTCGATTTGGGGTTAACCGTCTCCGTGCCGGTTAAAGTCTCACCCTCGCCCAGGGTCACGGTCAGCTTGGTCTTGTCGCTGCTCCAGCTAACGGTGCAATCGGTGCCGTAGTCGCTCGTGCCCTCGGCCGAGGTGTCGAGCTTGTCGTTTACCTCGGAGCAGCTATCGAGCGTTGTGGTGTCCACCGGCTTGCTGAACTCGAATACTAGCTTGTCGCCCTTGTTGAGGGTATCCGAATCGTCGGAATCGATCCAGGTGACGT
>CAZYLE010000244.1:0-2640 GCA_964648675.1 uncultured Dehalococcoidales bacterium | reverse complement strand
TTTCTGTAGCCAGAGAGGAGGCTGCCAGCTATAGCGTAACTGTTGATGGGTTGAGTGGTAGTTTTACCGTGGTAGCGCCAGCGGCGGTCATCAACTGGCCTCTGCTTGGCGGGATTATAGGGGCGGTCATAGTAGTGGCATTGCTCGTTTTCTTCTTGGTGTTTAGGAGGAGAGCATTGTAAGACTTGAGCAAGGGGGTCGTGAGAAGACTAATAATAAGACTGCTAACCTTCCTGGAGACAATACCGTTGAAGCTATGCCTAAAGCAGTGGTGCTGGGTACTAAAGAAGCAAGGGAGAATATGACTGTAGCTAAAAGAGTATTCAGCATATCTGGCAATAATAAGGGATTGGCGTGCCCCTTCAAGCCGATTACTTGTCAGGAGGGCTTCTGCAAGGAATGTCAAATATACCTTGACTGGCAGAAACTGGAAGAAAAAGTAGTCATATGTGGCTGGTGCGGCAGGGTGATGCGTAGAAATCCCCATTTCGGTCAGTCAAGGTTATTGTTAGGTATTTGCGATGACTGCGAGAGAGCTGGCGAGACTTTTTCAAGAGGCAGGGATTCAGCCGGAATGACTCCGGATAAAGAATGGCTTTAGCGGGCACATCGCAGGAGTTACGAGACAGTGTCCGGGAGTTAGCTAGCCATCTCAAGAAAAATTCCTTGCCTCCAGACCGAGGCCAAGATGGACGGTCTTAAGGAACTAAAAACAAGGGTCTTCGACTTAATGTGGGAGAAGTACGCCAGCTTACCACAGCTGGCGCGGGCCATGGGCATATCCCAGAGCCAGATTTACCGAGTGAAAGACGGCGAGCGCAAAATCAACGCAGCCTTCATCGTCGGAGCGGTAAAGGCCTTTCCTGAATATAAGCTCGACGACCTCTTCTATGTTGGCCCGCAGGGAAGAAGCGACGCTGCGGCTATGCTTAGAACGGGCGAAGTAGCCCAGCTGCTTGGCATACATCCCGATACGGTAAGGGGCTGGGATAGGAGGGGAATGCTAAAATCCTACCGTATCGGTAGCCGTGGTGAAAGGGGTTTCCGCCAAGAGGACATCGATGACTTTCTCAGGAAACGACAAATCGAGTAATGATCTCGGCAAGATACTCAAGCAGCGAAGGGTCATGGTGCCACTGACACTACAGGAGCTGGCCGATGCTTCAGGTGTTTCCGCTTCACACCTGGCTCGCATTGAGAAAGGAGCCCGCTTCCCCTCAGCCCGTATTCTGCGAAAGCTTGCCAAGCCCCTGGGTTTCGAGGAGGCTGAGTTATTTTCTCGGGCCGGTTTCCTATCTACTAAGCCCCCCGTGGCTGAGACGCCAAGTGGACACCTGGACGCCTATGTAGCCAACATATTGGCCCAAGAGCCGGTCGAGGTACAGCGCACTGTCATCGCCATCCTCACTATCTTCAAAAGCATGGCCAAGGGGAGCGGCTGATGTGGTTTCTGAGTTCATCTGCCCAAGAAAGCATCTTACAGCGAGTGGGTAAAAAGCCATGAGAGAAAACAGAATGAAAGATTACAATCCAACATTTGTTGATTTAGAAGATGTCCCTCCCCGAGGCCTGGAGAAAAAGAAGCATTGGAAGGATCGATTCGATGAAATCCCTGACGGCAAGGCTGCTATGCTGCGGTACCATAACCGGCAGACGGCACACAAGGCAAGCGAGGCAATTCAGGCATCGGCAAGATATTGGGGTGTGAAAATTCATACGAGAGTCATACATGCCGTGCCGGAGATTCACGGAATGGACGGCTGGCTCCTGTATTATTGGAAGCCAAAGGAGGCGACAGAATGAAACGAAAGTGGATAGCGGTGATTGCCATAGTAACTGTGGCTGCGGTATTCATGGAGGCCATGAGGGCGGTGTGTGCAAAGTGTGACCAAGACAATGGCGGCGGAGCAAAAATGGAGTAACACAGCATAAGGGTGCAGAGATGGACTACCAGCAGCATCAGTTATCCAATAGATGGCAAGGTTATATAGGCATCGCCCCGGCTATCTATCGCAGTTTGGCTTTTGCCGTAGGCATAGCTCAAATTTTCCTCTTTCCCGTTACCTATCACTCGGTAATACCAGCCATTCTTTTAGTTAGTGCTGTCGGCATCTACACCTTGATCAAAGCCTTCTATCCCCTTCGCTGGTATGCTGGTGATATCCTGAGCCACACTGTGCTTGGGGCAGACGTAGTGATATCCATCTTTGTGGTAATCGTAACTGGTGGGCTTCACAGTCCCTTTCTTCCCTACAGCCTAGCCCCAGTGCTGACCGCTGCCCTTGTTGCCGACAGGAAGGTGGCCCTCAGCATCGCCGGACTATCTGTTGTCGGTGTGCTTGCTGCTCACCTGGCCATTCCACTAACCCCACCCTTTGCCATGGGAGCGTTCTTTCTCTATGCGATGGCCCTTTCTCTGACCGCCATCCTCCCCTACCTGACCAACGCCAACCTGAGACAGCATCTCCGCTACCAAGATGTGCTCTGGGAAAGGCAAAGGCTATCCCATGAAATCCACGATGGCGTTGCTCAGACACTGGCTAGCTTGCGCTGGCGCGCCCAAGTCGTTCGTCGGCGCCTAGCGGAGATGGGAATATACTTGGATGAAGTCACCAAGCTGGAAAGCTTAGCGGAAAAAGC
>CAZYLE010000243.1:0-2646 GCA_964648675.1 uncultured Dehalococcoidales bacterium | reverse complement strand
ACTATATCTGAGGCAACGATACCACTTTCGGTAACAATAATTATAAGTCAATTCGTGGGCTTGACAAAGGAAGTTCATATAGTTAAAGTGTTTGAAAATAAGTTGTGCCAATTTTTAAGTAAATTAGGATGGCTTACTATGATCCGGGTGGCTGGATAGACCCTACGGATTCCCTCGTAGATGAAGTGGAAGATAGGCTAAAACTCGAAAAAAAAGCTCAACCAAAGCGGGCTAGTATGCATCAACGGATGGCAAGAGGCACTACTAAGGCATTCTTACCCCCGGTGTCTTTTGAAATAGATGGCATTGTTCAAAGTACTAAGGAAATGCTTAGATTAACGGAATGGATAGACAAAGCAGGTAAAGTGTATATAGACCTAGCATTAAGCAATGATTTCTTGAGAAAAGGGCATTTCAACCACGGTTGGCACCATAACCCTAATACTCGCAATATACCTCCGCCTCATCATATACATTTCCCGACAGTCAAATTCCGTAATCTCACCCGACCACATTCTTATGCACATGCTGTACAATCGGGTGGAACCTACCTGGAAGCCCTTCAGTCTTTTTGCGAGCACGTTAATATTAATATAGTAGCTGTACCTCTTCCTTTGTTAAGGAGACAATGATAGTGAACCAAAAAGACATTCATGAACTGATATTATCTCAAATTGGTCGAAATCTTACAATTATTCCTTTAAATGGAGGCTTAAAGGTTACACTGCCATTTCAAGATTATATGGGTGAACCCATAGAGATGCTAGTGGTGCCTAACAGTGACAATATCATAGTAGAGGACTTGGGGCATAGTGCTGGTCTACTATTTAGTTTGGGCTTGCAGAGTGAGGAAAATGCAGCCCATCAACTCATAAAAAACCTGTCTTATAGCTATCATATAGTTATGGACTATAACAATGGTATTTTAAGACAACAGTTATCCCCTGATGCTTTTGGCTCACAGATTCTGGATTTCATAAAAGTATTAATTTCAGTGCAGACGGTGATACCGGAGTTGCAGCGTCGCAAAAGAGAGGGGAGAGTAGGAAGAAGGCTTACTACAATACTAGGCGAAGCCGTCAAACAGTTAAGATTGCCAGTAGAAGTTCAAAGACAAGTCAATGTAGAGGGCAAACACGAGAATTGGCAAGTAGATTATAAATATGTGCGCAACCATGGCCATGAATTGGTCGACATAATTATTCTAGCGACAGATTTAAATATCAAGGAGCCTCGCAAGAGTGCAGAACATGCTCTAACATTAGCCGTCGATGTATTGGCTATTGAGAAGAAGAGAGAACTGAGAATAGTTTATGATTTTGACGGGAATGGTAGTAGTGCTGCCGCTCAAAGAGCTGCAATGCTGATTGACGATTATCAACGTCAAGTTGGGTATCGAGCCTATAATTTTGGCAGCTTAGAGGACAAGACTCAGTTAATGGCTCAAATAGTACAAGAGCTTTCCCCACTCATTAGGGAATAGACTGCAAAATGAGGCCTTGAGTCCCCCCATATGTCCTCAATGCAATTGAAAACTCCCTTAATATTGCATATGAAGCCAAAATGTGCAACCTGCCATGTTTGACCAATACGTCATCAGCCATAACCTAACGCCACATTCCTGGGTTCGTTGACCCCCATCCTTATGCGCTGCTATAATCGATAGTAGAGAACGCATCTCCTTAACTTGCCGCAGGCCCCCTAATGATAGACAATGGCTGTAGCCAAACCTCCTGCACCGCACAGGACGAGGCCGACGTGGTTTATGGAGGGGAGGGACTTTGACATAGCCGCGGTTGTTCACAATAGCAAATTGCGTCGCAGATATCATCGGGAAATGGAAGGAGTGTGTGAAGTATGGACTTTAGTTTCACTCCAGAGCAGGAAGCCTTGAGGGAAGAGTTTGACCAGTATGCCAGGGAGCTAATGAATGACGCACCCCCGGGTTGGGGGTCATCGATCGAGTTCATGTATTCCGACGATGGCTGGGATTTCACCCGGCAAACTCACAAGAAGCTGGCGCAGAAGGGGTGGCTCGTTCGCGCCTGGCCAAAGGAGTATGGCGGAGTGGATGCTCCGGTCATCGAGCAGCTCATCTTTAGCGAGGTGATGGGATATCACGGAGTGCCGACTGGCGACATATTGACTGTTGGTATGATAGCGCCAACTCTCCTCGCAATTGGCAGCGAGGGACAGAAGAAGGAACACCTCCCACCCATTGCCCGCGCCGAGAGGTACTGGTGCCAGGGGTGGAGCGAACCCAACGCCGGTTGCGACCTGGCATCGCTCACCACTCGCGCCGAGAGAATCGGCGATGAGTATGTCGTCAACGGCCAGAAGACATGGACCAGCAACGCCCACCACGCCGATTGGTGCTTCATGCTGGCCAAGACCAATCCGGAGGAAAAGCGGAGCCGCGGCCTTAGCTTCCTGCTGGTGGATATGAAAAGCCCCGGGATCACCGTTCGCCCCCTCATCAGCATGAGCGGGCGGCACCTGTATAACGAGGTCTATTTCGACGATGTCCATGTTCCGGTGAAGAACCGCGTAGGGGAGGAAAACGATGGCTGGCGGGTTACCAGAGCGACGATGAACTTCGAGCGAACGGGCATCGGCGGCGTGTCTGGAGGAAGGCGGACCATAGAG
>CAZYLE010000242.1:0-2667 GCA_964648675.1 uncultured Dehalococcoidales bacterium | reverse complement strand
GAGGGAGGTCCGATTCATCGGACTCCGATATGTCGGAGGAGTTAGAGGGAGGGGGCTCAACATCCAGCGCTTCACCCTCACCCTTACCCTCCCCCTTCAAGGGGGAGGGGATGATATTCTTCGCCGCGCCCTGCTATGAGCGAAGACGAAGAGCTAAGGGCGAACGGAATCGTAAATGGGGAGTCCAGAGGGGTGTCTCCTCTGGCGGGGGTCTGGGGGTGACCCCCATTACTCTTGTCATTGCGAGGAGCATAAGCGACGAAGCAATCCAGAGTGGGCGTTGGGAAGAAAGCAGAGGTTGCCTTGGATCGTAATGACAGGAGCGATGGGATAGGTATTACACGTCGCTAATGGGCTTGGGGCGCATGTACCATTGACAGGTTCGAGTCAGGCTGTTAAAATCTAGACTTGAGTGCCAAGAAGGCAACAAAGGAGATAACGCCATCTACGCCATAGTGCGAACCGGAGGAAAGCAGTACAAGGTCTCCCCAGGGGACACAGTGAAGGTGGAGCGCCTTTCAGTGGAGGAAGGAAATACCGTCGAGCTCGACCAGGTATTGCTTATTGCCGGTGATGAAGGGATAAGGGTGGGCCAGCCCACGGTTGAGGGAGCCAAGGTCGTCGCCGAGGTCCTCGGCGAGGACAGGCAGAAGAAGATTATCGTTTTCAAATACAAGCCAAAGGTGCGCTACCGCAGGAAGAAAGGACACCGCCAAATCCACACCAGGCTGGCTATAAAAGAGATAGTAGGCTAAGAGAGGAGTGAGAATGGAAGAGAACAAAAAGAGGGCTTTCGGATGGTGGGGTATTGCGGTGTATGTATCCAGTGTCATCGCAGTATTGGCATTTATGTGTCATTTCTGGTGGCCTCTGAGCGTGGTTTCATTCGCGCTGTGGATCGTATCAGGCGCTTTGGCCATATTTTCGGTATATGGCGGGATAATGGAAAGGTACCGAGCCGGCGATGCAGGCATAAGAAAAGGGATGGGAACTGCGGCAGCGGTGATAGGGTGCGTGACACTGCTGGGTTTGACCTGGAGCGCGACATTGCTCCTGGTGCCAATAGCTTTAACGTTCAGTTGATAATCAAGTAAACCGACTAAAACACTGGCCATAGATATTTTTATATGGAGGAAGAGGACAAAAGATGGCGCACAAAAAGGGCGGCGGCAGCACAAGACTGGGGCGAGACAGCCAATCGCAACGGCTTGGGGTGAAGCGCTACGGTGGCGAAAAGGGGCGTGCCGGTAATATCATCATTCGCCAGAGAGGCACCCAAATTCGCCCGGGCAACAATGTGGGCATGGGTAGGGACCATACCCTCTTTGCCCTCATCGATGGCAATGTCAAGTTCGAGCATGTAACCAGGCAAAAAAAGAAGGTAAGCGTTTACAGCTCGTAAAGGGAGATAAACGGAATGAAAGATAAAATCCACCCCAAGTATTACCCGGAGGCAACGGTAACGTGCTCCTGCGGCAATACCTTTACCATCGGCTCGACCAAGCCGGCTTTGAAGGTCGAGCTGTGCAGCAAGTGCCATCCATTCTTTACCGGCGAGCGCCGTATTGTCGACACTGCCGGAAGAGTAGAGCGTTTCAAGAGACGCTACAAGATTCAGTAATGCCTGTAGCAAGTGCAGCAAGGTAGCAGGGGCGAGGAAGTCTCGCCCCTCTTATTTGGGTGAGAGATTGAGCAAGAGATTCCACTACGGTGGTCAGGCGGTGATTGAGGGAGTGATGATGCGCGGCCGCAACAGCGCGGCGACCGCCGTTCGCCGCCGTGACGGCGAGATAGTGGTGCGGAACGAGCCGGTGGCGAGGTGGGCCACCGGGCGGATTAGAGAGATCCCGTTGCTGCGCGGGCCCATAGTCCTTCTGGAGACGGTTATCCTGGGGATACGCTCCCTGTCATACTCAGCCTCGATGGCGATAGAGGAGGAGGATTACAAGCTCAACCCGGCAATACTTTGGAGCACCATGGCTTTGGGCTTCGTCCTGGCGGTGGGATTATTCGTGGCGTTGCCGCTGCTGATTGTCCACTTTATCGACCCGTATGTTTCCGCTACAACAAGCAACATCGCCGATGGCGTTATTCGTCTCATCGTATTCCTCGCCTACCTTAATGCGGTGTCGTTGATGCCCGATATTCGCCGTGTCTTTGCCTACCACGGGGCGGAGCACACCACAATCAATGCCTTCGAAGCGGGTGAAGAGCTGGATGTGGATAGCGTCCGGGGATACGGAACCGCCCATACCCGGTGCGGAACCGGCTTTCTTCTCATGGTGCTGGTCATCGCCATAATCGCCCATGCCTTCCTGGGGCGGCCGGCGATGTGGCTGCGTTTCCTCGAGCGGCTGGCTATTCTTCCGGTGATCGGTGCGTTCAGCTACGAGATAATGAAACTCACTTCCGATCATATCAAGAACAGGCTGGTGTACCTTGCCATCATCCCGGGCCTTGCCCTGCAGCGGATGACCACACGCAAGCCAGACGACAGTCAGATTGAAGTTGCTATCACCGCGTTGAAGTCAGTGCTGGAGGCCGACGCCGAGCCGTCGGCATAGCCTGCGGAAGAGTTGTTCATGGTTCGAAGCCGACAGGTCGGCCGACACTTCGGCCCAGGCTCACCACGAACGGCGTTGGCCTCGGCGCGCCTCATGACTATCA
>CAZYLE010000241.1:376-2672 GCA_964648675.1 uncultured Dehalococcoidales bacterium | reverse complement strand
ATTCCACTCCTCCTCAAAGCTTCCAGGATTCTTGCTGTGCCCAGACCGGTAATGTCCCCGGTATACTCTGGCATATCAAAACTAACCCGTACATGGCTTTGAGCTCCCAGATGGTAGATTTCGTCAGGTCTGATGTTATAGATTAAGTTAGTCAACTGGGCACCATCGGAGAGGTCTCCATAATGAAGGAGAAGCTTAGCCCTAGGCTGGTGAGGGTCAACATAAATGTGGTCTATCCGAGAGGTGTTAAAGGTGCTGGCTCTCCTAATGAGCCCATGGACTTCATATCCTTTGGACAATAATAGCTCTGCCAGATACGAGCCATCCTGACCAGTAACGCCGGTGATGAGTGCTTTCTTGGTCATACTACTTCCCATCCTAATATTGTCTGCGCTGCTTCCAATAAGTCCAAGGCAATAGCGTCAGGTTTTGTGGTTTCGCTATCTATTGGCGTCTGGTTTCCAATAAGAATAGTCCGACAGCCCACCGCTTTGCCCAACGCTATGTCCATCTGAAGGTCACCGACAACAAATGAGTTTTTGAGGTCGATGTCATGCTTCCTGACTGCCTGAAGAACTAGCTTAGGCTTTGGCTTACGGCAGTCACAATTATCATCGGGGTGGTGGGGGCAATAATAGATATCATCTACATAGGCTCCCTCTTTGGCTAGTTCTTTTTTCATTTTCTGATGAATTTCGTTTAGGGTATCTTCGGTAAAATAGCCTCGGGCGATGCCCGATTGATTGGTAACCACGATTACCTTAAAGCCATTCTGGTTTAGCAGTCTTATAGCCTTTGATGTCTTGGGAAAAAGCTCAAAGTCTTCAGGGTAGCTACAATAATGCATATCCTTAGCCATTGTCCCATCTCTATCTATAAAGACAGCTCTGTTAGCCATCAACAAGCCTCTGTTTAATTAAGTAGGAAATAATATATATAAAGATAAAGATACTAGTAATAGCTTATGCAAAAAGGGAATGGCTTGACAGAAAAATCGTTATGTTATAGAATATTACATACTTATAAATGGCTAATGAACAACGCCACTTAGAAAGGAGGATGCCTATATGGCCAAGAAGAGAGATGCGGTTGACTGGGGTGCGATCAGGCGGACCCAACTGGGTGACGCTGATGTAGCCCGTCAGGTGGGCAAAGATGCGGAAGAAAAGGATACGATACCTGAAAAGGCGTGTACCAAATGTAAACATTTCATTGAGAGCGGGGCGTCAGAAAAAGGTGAGGGTTACTGTGGCGCCTTGAGGGCTGGCTCCGATATATTGAGCAACCCGCCGAAGATTGTGACCGAGGGCGAGGTGTCGTATTTTACCTATTTCAATAGGGATGCTAGCAAGTGCACGCACTATGATCCGATGGAATTTATAGACCATGACATTTCGGAATGTGCCGACCCGCGGTACACACGTGGCCAAAGAGCGACCATGAAGTAAGGTCTGCAGGGAACGTGGCTGGTACATTGGCTAAGAAGAGACAGGAGGCTGATTGGACGGGCATCTTTGCCACACTGCGTGGTACAGCTAATATAGAGCGGCAGATGGGCAAGAGCGCCGGTGAGAAGGACACCATTCCAGAGAAGGCATGCACCAAGTGCAAGCATTTCATCGAGAGCGGTGCGCGGGAGAAGGGAGACGGCAATTGCGGTATCCTCAGGGATGGCTCCGACATACTGGCCGACCCTCCGAAATTAGTCACAGAGGGTGAGGTGGCATATTTCACCTATTTTAATGTAGATGCCAGCAAGTGCACGCACTATATTCCCATGGAATTTATAGACCATGACATTTCGGAATGTGCCGACCCGCGGTATACACGTGGCCAAAGAGCGACCATGAAGTAAGCTATGGTTCATGGAAAGGGGTGGTTGTAAAGCGAGGAAGCAGCTGGGCGAAAGGTTTCAAGAGCAAAAAATATATAGGGGGTGAAAAATGCCAAAATGTGAAGAATGCGCTAAGTTTTATCCGGATGAAGATGACGAGAGCAAGGGGGTATGTGTGTTTCAGAAGCGGGATAGCTCTGTCGGGCCCCTCTATTGGGATACCAAGGAGGTGAAGGCAAATATGGATGCCTGTGCCAAGTTTGAAGAGAGAATATCGCTCTTGGAACAGATAAGGTCAGCCGAGGCTGTACCGGAGAGGAGAGGAGGCTAACAAATTGGCAGATGTAATAGCAGATAAGAGCTTGGCGCCAGATAAGCCAGTAGAGGAGCTTGAGAAGGAGCGGGCGTGGTGGTGGGCAGCGGAGAAGACGAGGTCGCCGCGCCTGGACTACCTTAGGAAGG
>CAZYLE010000241.1:0-366 GCA_964648675.1 uncultured Dehalococcoidales bacterium | reverse complement strand
CAGGGGATGCGAGCGTAGGTCAGGTTGAGATGAAGAGGAGGGCTTTGGCCACCGGCCATATCCTGGAGAACAAGACCATCTTCATCACCGACCACGCTCAGCTTGTGGGATATTACGGTCAACTCCCGCATACGCTCTTTTTTACCGGGGATGGGGGAGGTGCCGATGTCGCTCTGGCCATACCAGGGGTGCTGCCTGATCCGGAGGAGGAGTCGAAGAAGTACGTGATGGAGGTCCAGGAGTACTGGCACAATGAGATGAAGGGATCGAGGAGAGCGGAAAGGGCGTTCACTGACCTCTTCAATATGGAAGACCTGGTGAAGCAGCAGAGCGGCTCCCTTTGCTGGGGAGCGCCAGTTCCCGCCG
>CAZYLE010000240.1:0-2706 GCA_964648675.1 uncultured Dehalococcoidales bacterium | reverse complement strand
ATATCAACCCCCGTCTTAGCATGCTTGAGGATGCCCTCCCTAACCTCCCAGGTTAAGTTCAGCCCTTGCCCATCCTTTTCCAAGATATCGACCACCCTCAGGCTTTGCTCGTTATGCCTGAACCCTTCAGGGTAAAGGCTATTCAGAACCTCCTCTCCCACATGCCCAAACGGGGTATGACCCAGGTCATGGCCAAGGGAGATGGCTTCGTCGAGGTCTTCGTTCAAGTTTAAACCCCGCGCTATAGAGCGGGCGATCTGAGATACCTCCAGGGTGTGTGTCAGCCGTGTCACATAGTGATCGCCCAATGGGGCAATGAAAACCTGGGTTTTATGCTTCAGCCTGCGGAATGCCTTGGAATGGACAATACGGTCACGATCTCTCTGAAAAGCAGTTCGCATCGGGCAGGGCTCTTCAGGCTTCAGTCTACCCTGAGAGAGCCTGCTCTTCATAGCATACGGTGAAAGGCTCTCCTCCCTTTCCTCAATTCGCTGCCGTATATCATCGTGAACCATGAAAAACTAGCTCGCTGCGCGAGCCAATTGCCTCCATAGAGAGGGACTGCTAAGCCTCCCTTCAGCTTTGGCGATAATCTCCCTGGTATATTCAATCGCATCAGGGCTTACTGAGACCGAGGTTATCCCCAACTCTACCAGCATCTCGGTAAGCTCTGGGTAGACCGATGGTGCCTGTCCGCATATGGAGACGGTAATCCCTCTCCTGATCGAGGTTCTAACCGCCTTTCCCAGGGCCACCAGCACTGCCTCGTCTCGCTCATCGAATTCCTCTGCCAGCTTCGGACTGTCTCGATCTATCCCCAATATGAGCTGGGTCAGGTCATTGGAGCCGATGGAGATGCCGTCGATACCCACATTGATGAAATCGTCGAGGAGCAAGATGTTGGATGGCACCTCAACCATCATCCAAAGCTTGAAATCCGTGGCGGAGCGAAGCCCCTCGTCCTTGAATACCCTCACCAGCCTGGCAAGATCAGCCACCTTTCTCACGAAGGGGATCATTACCCAGAGATTCTTATAGTCCTGCCTAACCCTCTTTATCGCTTCGATCTCAAGCTTGAAGACATCGGGTTCCTCTACATATCGAGAGCATCCCCGAAAGCCGATCATTGGGTTCTCCTCCACTTGCTCGTATTCCTCACCCCCCTTTAGATTTCTGTACTCATTGGTCTTAAAGTCTGTGGTCCGATAAACCACAGGGCGGGGGGTAAAGGCCTTGGCAAAAGCAGTGACGCCCTGGGCAAGCCTCTCTACGAACTCCTGCCCCCTCCCCTGTGCAATCATGTAGCGCGGGTGTTCGCCTATCTGGGCGACCATAAACTCGGCACGAAGCAGCCCTACCCCATCCACATCCCGGCTTGCAACCTTTTCGGCGAGCTCGGGCTCGGCAAGATTAACATAGAGCTTGGTAGTCGTCCTAATGCGCGCCCGCGGCGCAACGTGGGGTATGTGAGGCTTCCTCCTGGGGATCCGACCCTCATATACCTTCCCCTCGGAGCCATCGACAGTGACCACCTGCTCCGGTTTCAAAAAGTGAGTGGCATTCCCCGTTCCCACCACGCAGGGGATCCCCAACTCCCTGCTTACAATGGCAGCGTGGCACGTTCGCCCTCCGCGATCGGTTACAATGGCCACCGCCCGCTTCATTGCCGGCACGAAGTCAGGAGTGGTCATCTCAGCCACCAGCACATCGCCCACCAACACCTGATCGATCTCAGTTGCTCGATGGATTATCTTGGCGGGCCCAGAAGCCATTCCGGGGCTGGCCGGCGAGCCCGCGAGCAATAGAGCCCTCTCCGCTGCTTCTGATATCTCTTTGGGTTCCTCAAGCTCCTTTATCGTCGTTACAGGACGCGTCTGCACGATGTACAGCGCCCCCGCTTCCTCAGCCCATTCAATATCCTGAGGGAAATCGTAGAGCGCCTCAATCCTCTTGCCCAGAAGGGCCAGGGCAATGATATATTCATCGGACAGTTTCTGCTTCTTCTGTTCCCGCTTTCTTACGGGCACTCTTATATTCGTTTCTTGATGGTCCTTGCGCTTGGTATTGCGCACCAGCTGCCATGTCTGCCTGGCAATCGTCTTGTCCAATACCTCCACCCTGTCCTTATCTACTATATAAAGGTCGGGGGTGACCTCGCCGGAAACGATAGCCTCCCCCAAGCCGTAAACCGCCTCAATAACCACCTTGCTGCGATCGCTGGTAACGGGCTCTATGGTGAAAAGGATACCCGATGTCTCCGACTGTATCATCGCCTGCACTGGCACGGCAATGCCTAGCTTAAAATGGTCGAAACCATGATGAGCCCGGTAGAAAATGGCGCGAGGCTCGTAAAGGGAGGCCCAGCAGCCTTGCACCGCGGTAATAACCTCCTTCTCCCCCTCCACATTAAGGAAGGTACGCTGTTGCCCAGCAAATGATGCTTCTGGCAGGTCCTCAGCGGTGGCTGAGGAGCGCACTGCCACCAAGCCACCGCCCATCTTTTGGTAAGCTTGTGCTATCTCCCTTGCGATTTCTTTAGGCATCGTAGCAGCACCAATCGACTTCTTTATCGTTGAGGAGACTTCCTGAAGTCTCTCACTATTATCGGGATCCAAAGAAGAAAGGAGAAAGTGAATTTCGTCAGCTAGTTTCGATTGTTCAAGAAAGTAGTAATAGCTATGAGCGGTAACGATAAAGCCCGGGGGC
>CAZYLE010000239.1:2407-2722 GCA_964648675.1 uncultured Dehalococcoidales bacterium | reverse complement strand
CGTAATTATGCTCGCCCAGAAAGGGGGCGGGAGGTGATGCATTAACCGGCGTTTTCGACAATTTGAGAGGGGAGCCAGGCACCTTAACCCTGCCTGAAATAACCTGTTCTACTTCGGTTAACATGCCACGACTGAGAAGCTGAGGGTCATTCAGCACCTGCTCGAACGTTGGAACCGTGGAGCAAGGCAGATGGGCATCGCTGAGGGTTTGCACCACATCATCCACCGTCCTCTGTGTGGTCCACGATTCTATGATGGGCGTCAGCTCATCGAGGTGCTGGGCTCGCTGGTTCCACGAACTATACTTCTCCAGGC
>CAZYLE010000239.1:0-2397 GCA_964648675.1 uncultured Dehalococcoidales bacterium | reverse complement strand
GATTATCACATGGCCGTCCTTGGCGCGGTATACCTGGCCTCTGTTGCCCTGCCTGCTCGGGGTCTCGTCTCCGAGGAAATACGCCGGCAATGTGGTGACGGCGGTGGTAGCCCAGATGGCGTCTTGCATCGATATGTCGATGCGCTGCCCCTCGCCCTTTCTGGACTTGTGGCGCAGGGCGGCGAGTATAGCGATAGCGGCATAGAGACCAGGGAAGTAGTCGCCTATCGCTGTGCCAGCCAGGAGGGGATCGCCTTCGTGAACGCCGGTCACGCTCATGAATCCACCCATGGCCTGAGCGATGGGGTCGTATGACGGGCGGGCGCTGTAAGGGCCGGTATGCCCGAATCCCGACACCGACGCGTATATCAGTCCGGGGTTGACCTTCTTAAGTTCATCATAGCTAAGGCTGAGCCTATCCATCACACCCGGGCTGAAGTTCTCCACTACCACATCCACCTTCTTCACCAGCTCTTTGCAGATCTCACGGCCCCTCCCAGTGGCGAGGTTTAAGGTTATGCTTTTTTTACCTCGATTCAGGATGATGAATATGCCACCCTCCCCTCCCTCGGTACACGGAGGGTCGTATCTTATCGCATCTCCGCCTCCAGGTATCTCAACTTTGACGACCTCCGCACCGAGGTCGGCGAGCTGCAACGTACAAAAGGGGCCGGCAAACACCCTGGTGAAATCCAATACCTTTACATCTTCAAGTGCGTTGGCCAATTTTGACTCCTTATGTCAGACTGCTGAAGAATGATTTGTCGCAGTATACCACAGCCTGCCCTTTCAGAGATGCGGATTGGTAACTGGACTCTGTTCCCCTGCGGAGCGCAGGGTCAACTACCTGAGCCAGCCGGCCCAATACTCGCCTCCTAGAATCAAGATGCTCAGCCCAACCGTCGCCACCGTTACCACTGCGCCGACCTTCAGGAACTCGAAGAAGCCTATGTGAACCCCTTCCCGCGCTGCTCCTTCAACGACAATGATGTTTGCCATCGCTCCGATAATTGTCAGGTTGCCACCCAGTGTTGAGCCAGCGGCCAGGGCGATCCAGAGCGTGTCTCCCGGAATGTTCTTGAGCACGGGCAGAAGCAGCATGGTCAGGGGGACATTGCTCACTACCTGCGACACCAGAGTGCTGACCGCCGAGATGGAAGCGATGCCGGCCCAGTTTGGCGCAAAAACCACGCTCTCCATGAGTACGTCGAGCACTCCGCCTTTGTGCGCTCCTTCGATGACAATGAACAGGCCGGCGAAGAAGAGCAACAGCACCCAGTCCACTTCCCTGATGATGTTCGATGGCTTCACCTGCCCCACCACCAGCACTATGGCGGCACAGCCCAGGGCGATCAAAGGTATTTGCAGCTTGAGGAGAGAGCTGACGAAGAAGGCGATCACCACGAGCACGAGTATCGGCGCTAAGCGTCTTATGGCTTTGGCGTCATAGGCCGATCCGTCTACTTGGGGGTCCGCAGAGGTGTCAAAGCGTTGCCCGAGAGTCTTAGCATATATGGCGTACATCACGAATATCAGGACGGCTGTAGAAACGATCGATACTGGGAGCAGGTAGAGGAAGAAACGGACAAAGGATATGCCAGAGGTGATGCCTATGAGCATGTTCTGAGGGTTCCCGACCATGCTGGCCGCGCTGCCTATGTTTGAAGCCATGGCTTCGGCAATGAGATAGGGAACCGGGTTCACCTTTCTTGATCGACAGACCTGGATTATAATCGGGGTGAACAGGAGCACCACTGCATCGTTTACCAGGAAGGCGCTGGATGCGGCAGTAGCCACTATCACCAGGATAAGCATACGTCTGGGCGTGGTAGCCAGAGACAATGACTTTGTCGCCAGTAGAGTGAAAAAGCCGACCGCCTTGAGGCCCGAAACAAGCACCATCATTCCCAGGAGCAGGGCAATTGTGTGGAAGTCGATCGCTCCCACTGCTTCCTCAAACGTGAGCACTCCGCACAGGACCATGAGTACGCCGCCGGTGAAGGCAGCAGAAGGGCGATCAATGTTGACCTTAGGTAGCCTGGTGAAGGCTACGCCTATATAGGTGAGGATAAGGATTACCGCAGCGGTCAGCATGCTAGTAGCAGGCAACGAAGGGAGAGCCTAGGGCCACTATCTTCAAGAAAGTCTCCATGCGCTCTCCGTGCCATTTGCTGCATTATAGCTCATACCAGTCCGCCTGGTATAGAGGCTAATGTGGGAGCTATTGTGTGCGGAAAAGGGGGATATCCTGCGCTTGGCTGCCTATCCCCGAGCACATGCGCAAGCCACCGAAGCCGCGTCTCGCTGGCGCGGACCTGTTCGACGCAATCGAAGGCGATTGAGACATAATTCTGGCTCCCCGGGAAGGATTCGAACCTACAACCTAGCGGTTAACAG
>CAZYLE010000238.1:1481-2755 GCA_964648675.1 uncultured Dehalococcoidales bacterium | reverse complement strand
ACCAAAGTGAGTATATTGCCTTTGCAGACGACAAGGACGGACTCCGCAAAGTACCCGCGGGGCTGCCACAAGAATTGGAGAAGTGGCTTGGATACCCTGTCTCCAACATACCGGACCCATTTGGCAGCTGTCACTCCAGTTTTGGCCAACATATGGTTAGCTTACTTAAAGAGACTCTCAACATCAATGGCGTAGAATACGTGGACATGAGTGGCTACAAGGTGTACCAGGAGGGGCTCCTTAACGAGGAGATCATCACCATCATGAATAACCATGAGCGAATTGGTAGGATCATAGAGGAAGAAATAGGGCAAGAGAAGTACACTGAGGTTCTACCATACTTCGCTGTCTGCGAGCAGTGCGGAAGAATTAACACGACGGCCCTGGGGTACGATAAACACACACATACAATTACTTATGATTGCCGAGGAATGGAGGTTAAAGGCCGATGGATCGAGGGCTGCGGCCACAGGGGAGAGGTCAAGGTCACTAGCGGCAATGGGAAGCTTAGCTGGAAGGTGGAGTTCGCGGCACGGTGGCACGCCCTGGATATACGCTTTGAGGCCTACGGCAAGGATATAGCGGATAGCGTTAGGGTGAATGACAGGATATGTCGCGATATATTCCGATGGGAGCCACCGATGCACGTACAGTACGAGATGTTCCTTGATCGTGGCGGGAAGAAGATAAGCAAGTCAGCTGGCAATGTTTTCACTCCCCAAGTCTGGTACAGGTATGGCAGCAAAGAGAGCCTCAACCTCCTCATCTATAAGCGCTTCGTAGGCACCAAGAGCGGCAGCGTTGAGGACATACCAGTACACATGGATGAACTTGACGACCTGGAGGAAACATACTTCGACAAAGAAAAAACAGGCTATGACCTTGAATACTACAAGCGAACGGGACTATACGAGTACATCCACTTACTGAAGCCGCCGAACGAACCGCAGGTCCATATACCCTTTAACCTTATGGTTAGATTAGCTCGAGTAGCTCCCAAGGGCACAGAAAAGGAGTTCATTGAAGCCAAACTGGAGGAATACAAGTACCTAAAGGAGACCCGAAGGGGCCTTTCTGAAAGGATAGCCTACGCCCTTAACTGGGTACAAGACTTCGAGGATGAAGAACCCAAGAAGATCGAGCTTAGCGACTCTCAACGAGACGCCGTTCGAGCCATCGTAGAGAGGCTAAGAGAAGCAGATAATATTGAAGAATACCAGGCGACCGTATTCAATTCAGCTAAGGCTATGAACAGGAAGCCAAAGGATGTTTTC
>CAZYLE010000238.1:0-1471 GCA_964648675.1 uncultured Dehalococcoidales bacterium | reverse complement strand
GATACTAATAGGTCGACCACAGGGGCCGAGGTTCGGGCCCTACGTTGAACTCGTAGGAAAAGAAACGGTGCTAAGAGAGCTTGAGCGAAGCCTACGGAGCTAGACTACTTCTCTGATGCTGGAACCCCAGCGTTACCCCAATCCCTTTTATCAACGTCGATAAAGACCACTGATACCGCCTCAGGTTTGCACCCGCAACCCTCACAGACGGCGTTAGTTACCAGTTTCATTACCTTTTTCTTTGTCTCGTAGTCTCTTCCCTTGTACCACTTCATGGCATATTTACGAGGATAAGAAACTATCGAAGGTGGCGGGCTCGTAACTCAAGATCCTCATCACCTTTCAGAGGGGCAAACAATTCATCGCCCGCCAGGTATTATTATTAATTGCCTTAAAGATAAGGTTCCCCCCCAGAAAATAAAAAAGCATGAAGCCTAACGATTAAGCATGGAACGCCCCGACAAAACTATGTACTTTCTGAACATTGCCCTCAGTGTGGCAGCACGTAGTACATGTTTACGCCGAAAGTTCGGAGCCGTCATAGTGAAAGACAACACGATTGTTGGAACTGGATACAACGGTAACGCTCGCGGCGTAGTTAACTGCCATGAAGTTGGCTGCATCAAAAACTTCATGGGTTCTCCTAAAGGAGAGGCATATGACTACTGCCCCGCAGTGCACGCCGAGGAGAACGCCATAATAAACAGTAACAGAGCAGACCGTATAGGCGCCACCCTTTACATAGCAGGCATAGCAGATGGCAAGTATACTATGGCGTTACCATGCCAAAGGTGCCAACGTAAAATTATAAACAGCCAGATCAAAGAGGTGGTTATCCTCAAAGACGACGGCACCCCAATGACAATAAATGTCAAGGAATACATAGAGGCCGACAGCAAATGGTACCGGGAGTTGCTGAATAAAGCAAGAAATACCTCGACAAATTTATAAAGTGACTGAAACGAAACTCCTAACGATAGATAATGAGCCTTGAACGAAAGGTGGAGGACCTCGAGAAGGAGATACTAGCGCTTGTGGACAGGATGGAGTCCCTAGAGGAAAGCATTGAGACTATACATGAGCGCTTGGATGAAGTAGAGGAGAAGTTGGAGGAGCAGTAACAACGTCCACTCTACTACTGAAAGCTTAAAAACACGTATTACTGCCCACATGCGGGGTAATCTATTTGGCTTTCGGGCAGCACACCTCAAAGGAGATCATTGGGTCCAAGACCCAAGAGCTTCAAGGTAAGAAAATAGTTTTATGTATCACGGGGAGCGTGGCCGCCATCAGAAGCACAGAAGTGGCCAGAGAGCTCATGAGGCGTGGAGCAGACGTCCATGCCATAATGACAAAGGCGGCCCAACAGATAATCCATCCTGACATGGTTGAATGGGCAACAGGCAACCCCGTAGTGACCGAGCTCACGGGCCAGATAGAACATGTCGCATACGCAGGAGCGCACAGTAAC
>CAZYLE010000237.1:0-2766 GCA_964648675.1 uncultured Dehalococcoidales bacterium | reverse complement strand
GGGTCGCTTGCTATATCGGATGCCATCTGGACTGCGGCGATGAAGCAGACGGGCGTGATTCGGGTGGATAGCATGGAGGAGCTTGCCGATACCATATTGACCTTTCAACATTTCCCACCCTTCCTTGGTGAGAATGTAGCTATCGTTGCGGGACTTGCCGGTGGTGGAGGGGGAGAAAGCGTCTCCTCGACTGATGCCTGCGCCAGTGTCGGGCTGAATGTACCTCCATTCACCGACGAGACTAGAGGAAAGCTTAAGGCGATCCTTCCGCCAGCGGGATGCATTCTTAGGAACCCTTTAGATATGGGTGGAGTTGGTGGGATTCTGGAGATTCTGGAAAAGACCATGGAGATAGTAGCCGCTGAACAGAGTATAGACGTCATCATTGTTAATGAGCATCTGGACCAGCTTCTCATGGGGATATCGAAGGAGAGGCTCGACGCAATGAACGATATTTTCATCCGTATCAGAGAGAAAAAGCCTATCGTAATAGTTTCTTCACCTACATTGGGCGGCGCTGAGCTGATGGCGGTGGAGAAGAAGCTCGCCGATGCCGGGGTAACGGTCTATCCTAGCCTGGATCGAGCCGCCAAGGCCATAGCCAACATGAACTGGTATTACAGGTTCCATCGAGAGACTGAGCTTGCCTAGAGAGTGAGATAGGTAAATACACTGGCAGGCAAGGCTCACTAACGGCATAAAGATAGTTGAAAAGGTTCAACGTAAGCTGAGTTATGCTGTAACGGTTACTTTAATGGCGCTTTGAGGGCATACCTCCTCACAGATCATGCACGAGGTACATGAACTCGGTAGCGCCACTACCACCACCCAGTCTTCGGCCTTCTTGCCTGGCGCTCGGGCCACTCGTGGGAAGTTGACAAACACACCTTCGGGGCAAGACTCGAGGCAGGCACGGCAATCCCGCGGTGCTTTACATTTTTCTTGATCTATGTCTATCTGCACCATAGAAATCACCACTCATTCGCCAGCACGGGAATTGCATTCCTATCGTGCAGGGTTATAGCATCTCTCGAGCATACCGCACGACAAACACCGCAGCCATAGCACTGGCGCTGATTTATGTAGCACTTCTGAAGAGTAGGTGAGTAAGCGACTGCTCCGAAGTTGCAAACCTTCATGCAGTCACGGCAGCCGCTACAGCTATCCCAGTCGATGCTGGCCACATACTCCGCCTTGAAGAACAAGGGCAATCCAACACGGAGGCGGAATTTCATGGCCAGGCACTCTTTGCTGGTGCAATTGCAAATGGAACCAATGAAAGGGGTAAGATAGGTCCAAACGCTGTGAACCAGGCCATTATGGTCATGTTTTCGGATGGCCTTCTTAGCCTCCTCCTTAGGTATTTCCTCTAAATCCGACGAGTAGTCTGGATAAGGCTGGAGGAAAGTGGCAGGCAGGAAGTCTGATTCGAAGGTGGTGATGCCAAAGCAGTACCGAGCGTCGCGCCTGCCCAGAAGAGCGCTCCGGCATAGACAAGGCATTCTCACTATGCTAAGGCTCATATCGATGATTTGCTCCACGTCTTCTATGGGAACAATCTGCCCATAGTGTGTCTTCTTGAATTGCTCCACTAATGGAGGGACGATAGCCTTGGCAGCGTCAGGATCGAACGGGACCTTGTCCAGTGCCGGAACGGCGGTGGCCGCCATTTCCTCGAACTTCTCAAAGAAAGCGGTCATGAAAAGTTTCCTTTCCTCGTTAAGTAGCTCCTCGCTATAGTTCTTTGCCTGAAGATACCACTTCTTTCCTTCTCCATGCTCCTTGCAAAATTCGCACATTGGGGTTCCTCCTTTAAACCGTCGTATCCAGCTCCCGCTTTATAACATTCAATTTGCTAGCAGTCAACCATTTAAAGGGATTCAACAATGGTTGAAGGGTAGGCTTGTGACCGTCCATATGAAAGCCGGCGACTAAAGCAACCACCTACTCCTGAGTTCATCGCTCGAACTCCATTCTGACACATGTAATATCAGCAAGAGCAATTCTGGTGCTTTTAGTGCTGCCCTGGCTGGGAATGGCGGCATTATTAGCTACTTTCACTCTTTCCTTGGTGATATTGGATAAACTTAATCATGGCGTTGGCTGCCCTCTCAACCGATGGGAAAGACGCTACCCCAGAGTCGCCGCAGTGCTGCTGCCTATCAAGGAACACCTGCGTGGCTTCAGGTGTGGCAACATGGTCCAGGATAATAGCTACCGGCTTACTGCTTTCGTTGGCAAAACTTATCATCATTTCTAGAGCCTGTCGTCCCGGATCCCGGTAATAAGCGGTTATATTGTGTGGTAGGCGTAGAAACAGCATATCGATTCCGTCCCAATCGGCAACGGTTCTAACAATTTCAAAGAACCCTCCATGAGCGAATTGTGGGTCCACGGGGTTTACCAGTATATTACCAGCAGGGTTCAAAACAGACTCGCCAATTTTTTGTTGGATTTTTTCGGGCAGTGGCGGGACAGATAGACCAGCCCTGACACACTGGTCAGCGGATATGACGCTTGCCCCTCCACCCAAGCCAATGACGCATACATTCCGCCTTCGAGGAGGCGACATATGTATGAAGGGCAAGACTACGTCCACCATTTCATCCAAACTATACACCTGAATCGCCCCTGCTTGCCTCATGTGTGCATCCCAGTTTTTTGTGGTGAAGGGAAGAGCGCCGGTATGAGCGAAGGCAGTTGCAGCTCCCGGCGCAGTGTGCCCCCCTTTCAGCACTATCACCGGCTTTAATTTTGTTACTTCCC
>CAZYLE010000236.1:2479-2773 GCA_964648675.1 uncultured Dehalococcoidales bacterium | reverse complement strand
CTCCTTTAGCCGCGGCGGTAAGGCCTGATCCAAGAACAAAGCTTTAAACATATAGAATTGGCAGCCAAAGGCGAATCCATTCCTCTTAATCGGGGTTAGATAAGCCCGAGCAATCAGGCGAGAAAGCTCGAAGGTGGAGAGGCTAGCTTCCGGGTAAAATAAGAACCTCTTGCCCATGAGAAGCTTCGTTAAAGAATGGAGCAGGGCGAATTTATTGGGCACAGATACGATTACCAGCCCCCCCTCTCGACAAACACGAGCATGCTCGGCTATCATCTTCTGTGATTCAGCCAT
>CAZYLE010000236.1:0-2469 GCA_964648675.1 uncultured Dehalococcoidales bacterium | reverse complement strand
GCTCTATCACCCCCTCTGAGTAGACCACATCGAAGCTATTGTCTTTGAATGGCAGAGAGAAACCTGAGCCTCTTATGGGCTCTGTCTTCACCCTGTGTTGCTGGGAAAAAAAGGAGAGGGATGAGAAGGCAGTGTCTTCTAAATCTACCCCGACACATTCGCAGCCCAGTTCCCTGGCGATCCGCGTGATGATTCTGCCGCTGCCAAAACCAACCTCTAAGGCTAGGGACTGTGGCGGGATATACTTCTTGAAGGCCTCATAGGCATAAGGGAAATGCCAAATGTCGTCTACAAGCCACTCTGGTATATGAAACCACTTTTGCTTTTCCGCCATAACACCCCTTAGCCTGTGATGTTAGCTAGCGCCGCCATGTTCTTCACCCAGCCTGACTTCTGGCTCCAATTCTCGGTGGTCTTGCGTGAAGGTAGTAGTAGAGTGAACTATGAATCTACCACTGGGTATGGCTCTTCGTCTTCCTGAGTACCTTAGCTCTGGTGTTTAGTTCTTGTTAGCTTTTTATTAGCCCGAGTTGGCGTGTGGTTTCAGCTTTGCCACAGGCTCTGGTGAACCGGAGCGCTACTGAAAGAAATCACGCACCCCGTCGAACTCGCTGGGGAGAAGAGCAAGCACCGCGGGGAGCCAATCAAGGAGCAATCTGGCGATGCCCGAGCCCTGGATGATACTCTCACCTAACCCGAACTTGACACATGCCGCCAGCGCCGCAGCACATAATAGGCCTCCCAATACCAGCCCTAAGAGCGCTCCCAGAAGTTTGTCAGCCCACCCCAGCATTACCAGGGATATAATCCTTCGCATGAAAAAGGCAAGAAGTCCTGCTGCTACCATGACGGCAATGAAGATAATGGCGAAGGCGACGATATTGGCAATGTCAGTATTGGCGATGGGGAGCCAGTTGCCGAATGCGGCGTAGTACCGCCCAGCTAGGAAAATGCCAAGGATTAGTCCCGCAAGGGAAAGAGCGGTCCTGATTAGCCCCCGTGTCAGCCCACCTAAGATAGAAAGAGCCAGCACAACGATGAGGATGATGTCCAGCCAATTCATGTTTCTGCCTCCGGGCAGGTCTCCAGGGGCCCTTTAAACCTTCCATTCGCTAGAGCGGTGTTTGGCGACTTGTCCATGATTTCCCCCTGCAGCCGCTATGTTTTTCCCCACAACGTATCGTTCGAAGCTAGTTTAGCATATATGAAAGACGATAAGCAAAACCCTTGCACAAAAAGCTTGACAGGAACGACGAAATCTGATAAATTGTTATTGCAAATGATTTGCATTATCAGTTAGATGAGAAATGCAGGAACTTAAGGGACAAAGAATCACTAGCCAACGAAGGTTGATTCTTGACCTTTTACGAAAGTCGGAGGGCCACCTTGACGCCGATGAGCTTTATCGCTTGGCCAAGGACAGGGAGCCGCGCATCAGCCTTTCGACCGTATATCGCTCCCTTCGTCTGTTCAAAGAGCTTGGCCTTGTGGAGGAGCGACGCTTCGCCGAGGAACACCACCATTATGAGGTTAAAGGGAAGGCGGAGCATTATCATTTGATATGCCTCGGCTGCGGTAAGGTAATTGAGTTTGAGCACCCTTTGACGGCAAGAATCGAGGAGGATGTGAGCCATCAAAGTGGCTTTGAGATAATCGGCACAGAAGTGTATATGGAGGGTTATTGTGAGAGGTGTCGGAAGGCACGGGCGTAGTCCATTTTTTAACCGACTCTTTGCCCAAGGGAAGCATAGGCGCTTTCAGCGTATTGACGTAAGCCAGCAAAAGCAACTCAGCTTAGTTCATATGGAAGCGGGACAAAGTGGCATTGTGGTGCAACTCGCTGGATGGCCTGGCATGGTGAGGCGCTTAGATGCTATGGGCCTTAGACAAGGTAGTAGGATAACGAAGGTGAGCTCAATGTTTATGCGGGGACCGGTGACTATCAGGGTGGGACAAACCCAGATGGCCATCGGCTTCGGCATGGCGAGAAGGATTTTAGTTGAAGTGGATTAGGGCGTGAAGATACTCCTCATGGGCAACCCCAATGTGGGGAAGAGCGTTTTCTTCTCTCGGATCACCGGTGTAAGGGTGATCGCCTCCAACTATCCAGGCACCACCGTAGGTTTCTCCAAAGGCTCTATGAAGTTGGCTGAGGAGGAAGTTGAGGTTATCGATGTCCCCGGCACCTACAGCCTGGAGCCCACGTCCAAGGCGGAGGAGGTGGCTTCTACGATGCTTGAGGATGGTGAACTGGTGATAAACGTCGTTGATGCCACCAACCTCGAGCGCAACCTGTATTTGACTCTGGAGCTTCTGGAGAGGGAGATCCCGGTAATAGTTGCTCTAAACATATGGGATGATACCAAGCATAAAGGGATAAGCATCGATGTTGAGGAGCTTGAGCAGCTTCTGGGCGTACCTGTAGTTCCTACAGTAGCGGTAACTGGCGAGGGGATAAAGGAACTGGTT
>CAZYLE010000235.1:2472-2796 GCA_964648675.1 uncultured Dehalococcoidales bacterium | reverse complement strand
CGGCAGGGCGACGTTCTCGACCGCGGTCAGGGTGGGCAGCAGGTTTTATCAAGAGATAAGGGATAATTGCAGGATATACGGCATTAAGTGTCACCAATGCAATGATGTTTTTGTTCCACCTCGAGAGACCTGCCCCCGATGTTATTGCGGTATCAATGAGTGGATAGAAGTCAGCAATGCAGGCACTTTGTTGACTTACACTATTACGAGGTATACGGTGCCGGGCATTCAGCCACAGGAGCCACCGTTCGCTCTGGGCATCGTAAAGCTCGACGGAGCGAGCACGGGGATGGTTCATCTTCTCGGTGGAGTCGAACTGGATAC
>CAZYLE010000235.1:675-2462 GCA_964648675.1 uncultured Dehalococcoidales bacterium | reverse complement strand
TCGGGATTACAGGGGTAGTCCATACCTAGTATTCAAGATGCAATCCAGCGTCTGATGCGGAACTCGCTTATGAAGTGACTTCCAGGGCGCTTGAGGACGCTGGATTAACCATTGATGACATTGATAGTACAGTCACCGTCTGCAACGATTTCTGGGATGGCCGCACCATATCATGCATGACAATCACCGAAGCCACCGGCTCTCATAAGGTTCCTACCACCAATGTCGAAGGTGACGGCACATACGGGGCATTGATGGGACTCATGCACCTCCTTTCCGGCATTCATGATAGCGCTGGTCGTAGCACAGAGCAAAGTCTCGGAGGGGATACCATCGGTAATCACCAACGCCCTGTTTGACCCTGTTTACGAACGCATACGCAGATGCTCTGACCTCAGCGGCCAAGAAGGCCTACAAAATGGCCGGAATCCATGATCCATTGCAGCAAATTCATGTGGCCGAGGTCTACGATGCCTTCTCGTACATGGAACTCATGTGGATGGAGGGTTTGGGATTTTGTGACCACGGCAAAGCTGGCGCCATGGTCGACTCAGGTCTGACTGAGATGAACGGAGCTTACCCTGTCAATCCATCGGGCGGAGTGCTGTCGTCACATGCCGTCCAGGTAGCCGACTTGGCACGGATTGCGGAAGCGGTGCTTCAGCTCAGGGACGAGGCTGGCAGCAGGCAGGTTGACGGGGCAAGGGTAGCTCTAGCGCACGGCATAGAAGGTGCCTGCGGGCAGGGTCACTGTGTATTTATCCTCGCGAAATAGAGAATAGTAGCAACCTTGTTCAACGGAGCAATAGCTAGTGAAAAGATTGGTGGGAATTGTGGGAGTAGGTCAAACACATCACAAGTCAAGGAATGCCGACTGAAACGGTCAGGAACTGATTGGTATTGCTGTAAAAAGGGCGCTGGGAAATGCCGGGATTAACATGGCTGATATAGATGCAATAGTGATTGGCAACATGGACCACTTCGAATCGATCAACTCTGTGGATATGTGGAGTGTAGATGGTTCTGGTGGCTATATGAAGCCAATCATGAAGGTGACCACAGGAGGAACAACGGGCAGCGCTATAGGTCACGCTGGGTTTTACCACGTTGCTTCAGGACTATTTGACACGGTATTGGTCATTGGCTGGGAGCAGAATTCCGAATGTGATACTACAGCAGCAATATCAACCTGTTTTGACCCCATTACGGAGAGAGAATATTCCGCCGGGGCAATTGGCCCTCTGGCAGCACAATACATCGCTCACATGAGCAAGTACGGCGCCACCGAGGAGGATGCGGCGTTTGTCTCGGTTAGAGACCACAACAACGCCGCGCTTTACAACCCATATGCGCACCTTCGCCAGACTATCTCCGTTGAAGATGTGATGAAATCAGCTTATATATCATACCCCATCAAGCTTCTCGACATATGTCCCAGGACTGATGGAGCCTGCGCCGTTATATTTGCCTCTGAGAAAAAGGCCAAGAAGATAACCAAGAGACCAGCCTGGGTAATAGGTGTGGGCGATTGTCACATACTGGTTCATTTGGCTGATGGCATCGGATTACCTAACTTGCCATCGCTAGAAAATGCCGCTCGTCAAGCATATCAGATGGCTGGCATTACCGATCCTTTTAATCAAATCGATGTGGCCGAACTGTACATCCCCGCTTCAACAGCGGGAGTCAGTTGGATGGAAGCTCTGGGGCTCTGTGAGGAAGGGGGTGGCTCCAGGCTAATCCGAAGCGGAGCAACTAACATGGGGGGCAAACTTCCGATGAATCCA
>CAZYLE010000235.1:0-665 GCA_964648675.1 uncultured Dehalococcoidales bacterium | reverse complement strand
ATTGGCAACCAATCCTATTGGAGCAACAGGTCTTCTAAGGATAGGGGAAGCTGCTTTGCAGGTGATGGGAAAGGCGGAGAAGAAGCAAGTGGAAGGAGCGAAGGTAGCTGTGGCTACGGGTTTTGGCGGTTGTTTCTGGTCGGATGTCACTGTGCTCAGTTCATCGCCATCTTTGGATTAAATGGAGCACGCGCTATGGAAAAGAAGAAGGAAGCTTCAGAAGTACTCAGTATAAAGGGCATAGCCGATATGCCGTATAACTATCACGCCGGTTTTTGCTACAGCAGGTTTCTCAAAGAGCTAAGGGATAACAAACGCATAGTCGGGGTGAGGTGCCCGAGGTGTCATAAAATCTATGTACCGCCGCGCATCGTGTGTCGGGATTGTTTTGTCAGGATGGAGGAATTCGTTCCTGTCAGTGACAGACGGACTTTGCTTGCTTTCACAATAGCCAACTTCTTGTATATCGACACAACCACTGGCGAGCCCAAAAAAATCCCTTTTACGGCGACGTTTATCAGGCTCGATTGTGCTGATTCCAACATCGTGCACTGTCTGGACGAGGCTGACGAAAGGAATATAAAGACAGGTATGCGTGTTCGGGCGGTTTTCCGCGACGTCAGGACAGGCGACTATTTTCACGACATAGAACACCTTTCGATTAT
>CAZYLE010000234.1:0-2824 GCA_964648675.1 uncultured Dehalococcoidales bacterium | reverse complement strand
CCCTTCCTTCACAAGTGTTCGCAGCAGCGCTCGCTAAGCGTTGCTGGCCTCGCTATCGATAGTCTTTCTAGTAGCATTGGGGGATCTCGTAGTCGCCTTCTCATCAACCCTCACCAATCGCAGTCCATGACGGGCCATTCTTACTCGCCAGAACCCAGTCCACTCATTGACGCTTGCACCGATTTCCTGATTCATAGGGCGGCATTGCATTCACGATGGTTTCTAATCCCAGAGCCCCGACTTTGGTCAAGCGCCTGAGCAATTTGCCTATCCAGTGGTTATGCTTTCAACCGCGTCCTGCAAGTCCGCTCGACTTGGCACTGTGTAGATGCGCGTTGTGTTTAGGCTACTATGGCCGAGCAGCGTCGCAACTCTATTCAAAGGCACTCCAGCATCTACCAGGTTCTTGCCGAAGGTATGTCGTAAGGTGTGTGGACTGACATCTTCGATTCTGGCCCCGTAGGCGTATTTCTTGACGAGGCAATATACCCCGGAGGTCTGAGCCGCTCCCCTTTCTGTCCCACAAAGAGGTAATCATGATCTACCTCCGGGCGCACTGACAGATAGGTTTTGAGGGCCCTTCTTACGTTCAAGTTGAGTGGTACGGTTCGGAACTTCTCGCCCTTCCCACCCCTTACTATGAGCTCTCCCTTCCGAGGGGAGATCGAAAAATCGCCAATACGTAGGTTGGAGACCTCGCTAACCCGCAGGCCGGTATGAAGCATCACCATGATCAAAGCCTCATCCCTTGGTCTATTTGCCTTCTGCACCGCCCGAATCAAGGCGTATTGCTCTCTCTTGGGCAGCCACTTCGGAGCGGTCCGTACCTCTGGAACTATGCTGATTTCGTCGCAGGGATTGCCATCGGCAATCCCCTCCTCTTGCGCCCATTTACAGAAAGCCGCCATGCTGGCCAGTCTTCTGTTGACTGTGGCTGCCTTGAAGCCCCGATCCTCCAAGAGATATCGCTTATATTCCCTAAGATCGATCGGGGTTATGGATTGCGGGGTTAGCTCTTCCCTATTGGTTTCGTAGAACCACCTGGCAAAGAGCCTGGAGTCACTGAAATACGATTTGATGGTCCACTCACTTCTGTCCTGTGAGCGCAGATGCTCGATGAATCGCTGGAGGACTCGTGAGCTTTGTTCAACCTGTCCCCTCCCCCTCGATGATGTCTCCTCTTGAGTCTGTGACATTATCTTAGGCGTTTTTTTCGCCTTACCAATGCCACTTTAGCAGATTCAGTAGGGAGAAATCAAGAGGTATTCATAAGATAAGCATACTTATGTGAGGAAATGCTTAGATAGTTCGTATGTCAGGGCCCATGACCAGTTTGACCCGCGCGGCTAGTCACTGCGAGAGTCGTGGCGGTACTGAGAATCGTCAACTGAGGGTCCTTGGCCAGGGCATCCATGGCAGCTTATGTCGTGCTCGAGGATCGAATTGAAAAAGCCCTCCATCCCCTCACATCACTATTGAGAGCTTGCTTGAGGAAGCGAGAAGCTGAGTTGACTATTTCAACTGCAGAGAACCACTGGCATTAGCTTGTTCGCTCCCATACCTCCTCTCATGGCCGCTGTCACCAACCACTGCGAGAACGAGCTAGAAACCGCACGGCATATTCATCTTTTCCCATCAACAGATCACAAGCGGCAATTGTCTTGCGAATCTCAATATCGAGAGGATCCACAATGGCACAGGTCAGCCCCGCTGCTATGGCCATAGCGAGAAACGATCTGTTGATCAGACTGCGCTCCGGCAAGCCAAAGGAGACGTTGCTCCCTCCCAAAGTGATATTCACTCCCAGGTTCATGCGGATCAACCTGATGGCCTCCAGGGTTACCACTCCTGCCGTCTGGTCCGCTCCCACTGTCATGCCCAAGGGATCGATGATTACATCTTCAGGGGGAATGCCATGGCCCTCAGCAGCCGCTACGATCTTTTTCCCTATCTCCAACCGACGCCGAGCCTCTTTTGGGATGCCTTCCTCATCCATGCATAACCCGATCACCGCACAAGCACGTTCCTTCACCAAGGGAAGCACCACCTCCAAAGATGCCTCCTCACCAGTAACCGAGTTCACAACAGGCTTGCCCGGACAAACGGCTAAGGCAGCAGCCAAGGCTTTGTGGTTGGCCGTATCGATGCAGATAGGGACGTCTACCGCCTCAGCCACTGTCTGCACCGCCAGAGGGAGGATTCTCTCCTCATCCATGTCGACAGCACTCACGTTGACGTCGATAACTTCCGCACCGGCTTCCACTTGGGCAAGGGCTTCCTTCCGCACGAACGACATATCACCTTGGGCCAAGGACTCCGCTAGTCGCTTCCTGCCGGTGGGATTTATCCGTTCGCCGATGATAACGAAGGGGAGTTCAGGGCCGATCACCACACTTTTGGTCTTTGACGAGATAGTCGTCTCCACGAAAACCCTCCTTCAAGATGTTGCTAACGTAGCTGATCAGCAAGCGTCGAGTCTCTATAGTCCCCTACTGAGAGGGCATGGCAGCCGAGACTTGATGAAGTCCCATGACTCCTCCATCGGTAGGCAATAAACCAGTATACCCCCCTTTGTCTGGATCAACAACTGAGCATCGTAGGTGAGCCCCTTGACCGAATGACGGCAAACCAATACAATGACCCCTGGTTTGATTGTTCAATCGATGAAAGCCACGCCTTTGGCTATTCTAACCTAAGGGACAGCCCAAACATAGAAAAACTGCCAAGTGTTGCTGTAGTTAGTTCACGGAGGGAGGATATGGAAATCGCCGAGAGGATGAAGAGGTTGCCTGGCGAAGGGGCGATAGAGGTGCTTGCCCGAGCG
>CAZYLE010000233.1:749-2844 GCA_964648675.1 uncultured Dehalococcoidales bacterium | reverse complement strand
TGAGCCCGGGTACAAGCTCGCCCTCTACGTTAGTCAGACACCGGGACAACCCTCCCCGCCTAGCCCACCCTAAACTGCTCAAAATATTGAGTTACTACTCAATTTATTGAGTTAATGACAATCCTGACATTCTTTACATTTTACGCACGAGCTTAATGACAAATCCTTACATTTCCTTATTTCCCTGACATTACTGACATTCTTTACTTTCTTTACATTCCTAACAGGTTTCTAGCACAGGGCTTGACAGCGTGCACCTTGTGGTGTAGTATGAATAGATACTAGATGTTGTGCTATCGTGGGACTACAAAAAGAGATGGCTGATCAGACTGGGCAGTCTCGCAATAAACAAGGCTATAAGCGTGGGATGCACCCTAATAGCCTCAAAAATCTTGAGAAATGTAGAGCGCATCAGAAATCCTGGAAGCCCGGCCAGTCGGGGAACCCCGCTGGGTTAAGCCTGAAGCGACATGTCAGCGACATCCTCCGTGAGCCCTTAAGAAACGTTGACGCTAAACAGGCCAAGGCTATTGAGCTTCTAGCCCTGGCTATCGTGAGGGACGCGATTGAGGGGAGCAAGGAAGACCGCAGGGAGATATGGGAAAGGCTCGAGGGCAAGGTCACCCAGCCGGTAGGAGGCGAAGCTGGCGGGCCAGTGAAGATACAGATATCCGCTGCCCTAATAACGGATGATGAGCTGGCTGAGATTGTACAGCAAGCGAAACTAGAGAACAAGACAGGGGTTGGCTAGTGGTTGCACTAATGACGGCTGAGACAAAATATCTCACTGCTGCTGGCGAGGCAGCAAGTGAGCTTCTAAAGAGGCGTGGTGCCAGGTCACACCTTCTGTCTTTCTGCGTCTACACCATGCCGAGCTATGAGGATGCTGAGCATCTCACAATCTTGGCCGACCACCTTGAGGCTGTTGAGCGAGGCGAGATCAAACGCCTCATGGTTACTATGCCACCGAGACACGGGAAATCAGAGCTGGTCTCTATTCGCTTTCCGTGCTGGGCCATGGGCAGAGACCCGACCCGTATGATCGTTCAGACTGCATACGCCGAGTCCTTGGCCCTCAAGCATTCCCGGTCAGCGCGAGATGTTTTCGTCTCTCAAGAGTTTCATAGTCTATTCCCCAAAGTCCGTCATCGCCCGGAGCGCTCAGCACAGGAGCGTTTGCCAGCACCCGTGCAGCAGGCTCATGAATGGGGGACTGCGCAGGGAGGCATATACTATGCCGTGGGTGTCGGTGGAGGGCTAACAGGTAGAGGCTTCAACATTGGGATTGTCGATGACCCGATTAAAGACGCGGAGGAGGCTGAGAGTCTCACCTATCGGGAGAAGGTATGGCGGTGGTATGTCAATGTATTCCGCACCCGGGCCGAGCCCGACGCTGCAATCATCGTCTGCATGGCCCGGTGGAATGAGGATGATCTGATAGGGCGGTTGCTCAGGCAAGCTAAGGAAGACCCTGGTGCTGATCAGTGGCAGGTGATTCACATGCCAGCACTCAGCGCACATGGCGAGGCGCTGTGGCCGGCCCGCTTTCCCCTCTCAACTCTGCTGGCCACCAAAGCGTCATCCGACCCCTACGCGTGGGGAGCATTGTATCAGGGTAAACCCTCGCCGGAAAGGGGTAATATCTTGCTCAAACAGTGGTGGAAACGCTATGACAATCTCCCTTCTCGCCTGGATGACATGATACAATCATGGGACATGACGTTCAAGGCCACTGGCACTTCCATGGTCGTGGGGCAGGTATGGGGTAGGCACGGAGCCAACAAATTTCTCATAGACCAGGTGAGAGCCAAGATGGACTTCCCCGATACTATGGAGGCTTTCAGGCAGGTGTCGCTCCGGTGGCCCCAGGCCGTGGCTAAACTGGTGGAGGATGCCGCCAATGGCCCTGCCATAGTGGCTATGCTCAGGAATGAGATTCCTGGCATTATAGCCGTTCCGCCCCGGGGCAGCAAGGCAGCCCGTGCCCTGGCTGCCAGCCCGGAGGTCAGGGCTGGTAATGTGTGGTTGCCAAAGGGGCCAATGGGCGATGATTTCATTGAGGAAGCGGCGGTATTCCCACACGGATTATTTGACG
>CAZYLE010000233.1:0-739 GCA_964648675.1 uncultured Dehalococcoidales bacterium | reverse complement strand
GGTAGACGCCTTCTCGCAGGCTATGGCTTACTGGCAGCAGTTGGTGAGTGAAGAAGAAATGCACATAATCTACGATGACCCCCTGGTGATATCGCCAATTTAGGGAGGGAACGGTATGAGTTTTTGGGATCGGATATCAGGCAGTGGGAAGGCACTTCAGGAGGCTCGTGTACAGATTGAAGACCTGAAGGCCGAGGCCGGCATCCGTGCCGAGAACCTGAGCTTGTTCCAGGAACGGCTGGTGGAGTTGGAATTGTCCCTGGAAGATGAGGGATGGGAGCGACTTGGTGGTGGTGCAGGACAGGAGTTCTCCCGCCGTGGGCTTTCGATTATCAATGGCCTCGTCCGCCTCTATTTTCTCAAGAACCCCCTGATTCGCCGAGCCGTCCTGACCCAGACCCAGTACGTTTTCGGTCATGGTGTAAACATTATGGCTAAGCATCCTCTGATCAACGATGTCGTGCAGGAATTCCTGGATGATCAGAAGAACAAGGCCGAACTCACTGAGCACCAGGCCCTGATGATCAAGGAGACCGAGTTGCAGTGCTTTGGCAACCTGTTTTTCGTGTTCTTTATCAATAAATACAGCGGCCATGTTCGCCTTCGCACCATTCCCATGGATCAAATCACCGAGATAATCACCAATCCAGAGGATGCTAGAGATCCCTGGTATTACAAGCGGGAGTGGATGGTTGAGGGACTGGATGTCACCACAGGGCGATATAAGTCACAAGCTATG
>CAZYLE010000232.1:0-2851 GCA_964648675.1 uncultured Dehalococcoidales bacterium | reverse complement strand
CTTCCTCGACCGCCCGGGGGTTGCCCCTCTACCTGAGGATGCCGTCGAGGAGGAACTTCAGCCGGATGAGCTTCCCTTCTAAAGAAAAATTATTAACTAGGACAGGTGGCCAATTAAATGCGAAGAAAGCCCACTAAGGCTAAACAAGGTGCTAAAGGTCGCAGGAGGTTTATCCCGAAGCGCAAGGTCTGTGCCTTCTGCGTTGCTCATGCTGATACTATCGATTACAAGGACCCAACGAAGCTCCGTCGGTACATCTCGGATCGAGGGAAGATTGAGCCGCGGCGCAGAACCGGTACCTGCGCCAAGCACCAGAGAGCGTTAGCAATGGCAGTGAAGCGAGCCCGACATCTTGCTTTACTCCCTTTTACCCCAACCCATATCCGCAAGACCGGTGGCGTTGGTGTACGAGACTAGACATTCTCTCCCGCTCAAGGCCCCATAGGGATAAATTCCACAGCCGGCACCGATGCTTGCGCTCAGTACAAGAAAATGGCGAGAAAAGCAAAGTCGTCCTTGCACCGAGAGGTCACTAGACGTCGTCTCGCCCGCTGGCAACAGGAGAGGCGCCGGCGGCGGATCACCATCGGAGTAGGCGCTCTGGTTATCGTAGCTACCATAGCGATTATAGGCTATGGAGTCTATGCCACCACCATCGCGCCAGAAAGAGTATTGGTCGCAACGGTGGGCGACAAGCATCTTACCGCAGCGGACTATGTGACAATGCTTCGCCTATCGCCCAATCTGCAGGATTCCGCTGAAAATGCCTTAATGGCATTGGTGATTTACGAAATTGTAAAACAGGAAGCCGAAGAGCTTGGTATCGAGGCCACTGATGATGAGATCATCCAAGAATTGAGAGTGAGCTTCACCGGTGAAGACGAAGAGGAGCTAACTGACGAGGAGCTTTGGCGGCGCTACAACGAGACCTTGAAGTATCTAAAGGTCTCATCGGAGCAGTTTGACGAGGCTATAGCCACACAGGTTCTGGCGAAGAAGATCGAGGAGCATGTTAAAGGGGAGGTTCCTGAGGTGGGGGAGCTAATACCCCACGTCCATATGCGGGCGATCGTAGTGACTACAGAGGGAGAGGCTATTAACATAATTGGGAGATTGGAAAATGGTGAGGATTTCGCCTCGCTTGCTGTGGAGTATGGTGGTGGCGACATGGGCTGGGTGCCTCAGGGGATTATGAGCTTAGAGATTGAAAAGTTTGCCTTCAGCCTAGAAAGCGGCAATGTAACCAAATACTTCGCCACGACTGAGGGCTACTCCGTAATCCAGGTCGTGGATACAGTGGAAGAGAGGGAGCTTGAAGAGGTGGCAAGGCAGCAGCTTGAAACCAGCGCCTACGGTTATTGGCTTGAGGTGCAGTTGGAGGAGAAGCTGGTGTGGAGGGTCGACGAGAATAAGCTTAAGGAAATACATGAACGGGCCATGGAACAGATACTGGAGGTTTAAATGGGGAGCAGGGAGAGCGTCGAGATTGGATTAATGGGGCTGGGGGTAATCGGCAGCGCTGTAGCCAGGGTCCTTACTGAGAAGGGGAGCGCCCTCGCCGCCGAGGCGGGCTGCCCCCTGCACATTAGGAGGGTGCTGGAGAAAGACCCCGCCAAGACACGCGCTTCGAAGATGGACCCCGGGCTCTTCACCACCGATGCGGCAGAGATCTTGAGCGACCCGAAGATTGATATCGTGATCGAGGTTCTCGGTGGCGAGCGCCCTGCCTACGATTTCATAAAGGAGGCTATCAGTAGGGGGAAGTATGTCGTTACCTCCAACAAGGAGGTCATGGCAAAGCATGGCCCCGAGTTCCTCTCTCTGGCAAAAGAAAAGGGGGTGGATGTCCTGTACGAGGCCAGCGTGGGTGGGGGTATCCCCTTAATCGCCCCGTTTAAACAGGACCTTTTGGCCAATGAGATTTCGGCAATCCACGCCATCATCAATGGCACTACAAACTATATCCTCACCAGAATGGCGTCAGAGGGACTGGATTTCTCCACAGCCTTAAAAGAGGCGCAGAAGCTTGGTTATGCCGAAGCCGACCCCACCAACGATATCGAGGGTATCGACCCCTCGTACAAACTCACTATACTCGCTATGCTTGCCTTTAATGTTTTTATACGCCCCGAGGATGTGTATCACGAGGGCATCTCCCGCCTCTCATCCCGTGACTTCCGCTACGCCAGAGAGCTGGGCTACGAGATAAAGCTCCTCGCTATTGGTAAGGAGCAGGATGGCTCCATTGAGGTCCGCGTTCATCCGGTTTTCCTTCCCCAGGACCTGCTACTGGCAAAGGTAGGGGGTGTCTATAATGCAGTTCAAGTGGAGGGCGATCTGGTGGGGCGGGTGCTTTTCTACGGGCAAGGGGCCGGCCCCTCAGCTACCTCAAGCGCGGTGATTGCCGATATCATCAACCTGGCACAGCGGATCGTTCTAGGAGTAAATATCACCCATGAGTTGAAGCTCGACCCCTCAAAAAGGCTCAAACCTATCTCAGAGATTGAGACCCGATATTATCTCCGCATGAGCACCGCCAACCGTCCCGGTGTGCTGGCCCAGATCTCCCGAATCCTTGGCGATTTGGACATTAGCATCTCATCGGTAATCCAGAAGGAAAGCGATGTCTCGGCAGATGTAGCCGAGATCGTGCTCATGACCTATCCCGCCCGGGAGAAAGCGATGCAAGAGGCGATGTCCGAAATCGAGCGCCGCGATGTGGTGCGGGAGATCTCCAACTTCATCCGTGTCGAGGACTTAAGAGAGCCGTAGATATGGATTACCTTTCCCCTACATTAGCCGTCAGGGACATCGACGGACATCAACTGACCTTTAATCGGCCTTCCAATAC
>CAZYLE010000231.1:359-2863 GCA_964648675.1 uncultured Dehalococcoidales bacterium | reverse complement strand
AAGACCAGCAGGGAACTGCCTCTGAGAAGGGCGGCTGAGGGGGCAGCTTCGTTCTCAAAGGTCTGGTTAGATACAATCGCAGTGCAGCGCCAGGACACCGGGGGAATTGCATAGAATCGTAGAGCTCAGCAATGCATGGAGCAGTCAACCATACAGTCAATCTCTACCTCAGACTTTTCACTGGCGCGAGGCCTCGCCTCGCAGGTGAGGTCCCTCTGTTGAGGGAACCATTTGCAGGGTCTACGCGTCAGACGATAGTAGAATCGCCATAACGCTGACTTGAAAATAAAAACTATCACAAACCCAGGCAGGTGTCAAGTTGTGGATCGACGCCCTGACCTTCGCTCCACCCTGAAGCGGTATCGTTTATGAAATAGCACTGCCAGTACAATAAGCGAACCAACGACAGCCACTATCGCCGCTAAATGCTTCCATGGAATAACCCAGAACCCACCTCTTTGACTCTTGTTGACCAGCTCCTCGTACTGGTCGAGATAGCCAATCACAGCGGAAGTCCTCACCCTGCCAATAAAGGGGGCTTCTTGCCAGCTTCCGGTCAATGTTCCCTCGCCATCTGGCAGGACGGTTATCTGCCCCACGTCCAGCTCGCTATCTTTGCCAAACAGATCGCTGAAATACGCTTTGGCCGCTATGGTCAGGTGAACATTGCCCATGTTTTGGACTACAACCCTGACCCCCACCGGTCCTTTTTCAACGACGCCTGGCAAGGTGAGGGAGACGATATCGGCAGTGGTAACAATATCGGCATCAGTTACGCCGGGGACGGTAATGTAGAAAAGCGATGGGATCCTCGTCGAAATGGAAACGCCCTCTTCGCTTACTGAAGGCACAGTCTCGAAGAAGAGGGCGGCATAATGCCCTCCGGGCTCTATACCATTGGGGACTGCAATGACAACTTCAACCTCTTCTCTTTCACCAGGAGCAAGCTCAAATTCAGTATTGTCTGCGCTGAACCATTTTGAAGCGGAATAGCTCTCATGCCCTGATTGGGAGAAGATAAACTCATTATCCTTATCGATGGTGAAATCCATAACATAGGCGCTCACCCCTATTGTTTCACCGCCCTGATTTTGGACATTGATAATCCTTTCAGCTTGCTCCCCCTCATCTATTGTCAAATCAACCTTGGTGGGCCAAACCTTGATTCCCCCTTGAGCCTGCACAGGATTGGGAGGAAAAATTAGAAGAATGGCTACCAGCAATATTAGTATTGCCCAACTTGTTAGATATTGCATTTCCTCTTCTGGACGAAGATAAAAAAAGATAACTGGTATATCGCTACCTCTGAGATTATGAGTAGAATCGCCGTTAGTCGCTTACAATCAAAGTATAAATATGATTGCCAGCGGAGTAATAGCCCTGAGGTTGACCGTCGGGAACCTCCAGCCTGTAGACCACATTGATCTCGCACCCATCAATTTCACTGCCATCAGTGACCACATCGACATTAACCTCGTCCTCATAAACGTCAGCAATTGTTCTAAATTGGGTGTCAGCCGTCACATAGGTTGGACCAAAACATCCGCTGGATGTGAAGGTAAATTTATCAGGGGGGATGGTGTCACCTGTATTGGCATATCTTAGATTCTGAGTCGTGGTCACGGTGACTTGCCAGCCAGCATTTGCGGTAACACCTAAATTTAGGGTTTTAGTCACCGCTTCCCCGCCTGGAACCAACTCGCCGAAGTCCATTACACCGCCTACTACGTCGCCGCCGATGGTGAGGCTGCCGCTATAGGATTCTATTACGTGGACTATGGGGGTAACTGATCCAGTGGTATCAGCACTGGCCACCCCCGATAGCCAAAAAGCTATAAGCACGCCCAGAATCACCGACACCAATACGATTTTGACCTTCATCGTCCTACTCCTAACGCATAATGAAGCGCGTGCGAGTATATACACATAATGCAGAAAATGTCAATAGCTGATGCCGCTACAGGCGTCACAACGCCTCACGCCAAAAGAGTTCGCTAAATGCAACTACCAAAAAATTTAAGAGGCCGTACCAAAATCGGGGTAGGTTGGAGCGTCTGCTCCAACCATGCCTGGAGCGGATGCTCCAGGCTACCCTGTTTTCGAAGTTGCCCAATTTATTGGGCCACTGTGCTCCGACAAGTAGGAGCAGCTACAAAAACGGAGGTCCAGGCACTATAAATATCATCAAAATCAAAGGCCAAGCCAAATATTTAACATCCTCCAAATCCCGAGAAAGCGGCCTATATGTCACCAACCATGTGAACCAGTACGCTGGTTTGACAGATACTAGCAGCTAAGCTAAATTACACTTAAACCAGGCGGAATAAATACCAGCCAGGAGGCGAGATGCAACGCAAAAGGAGACTCGGTAGAGGAGTAGCGGTAGTTGGTGCCGGGATGTCGAAGTTCGGCATGTTCAAAGACAAAGATTCGAAGGACCTATTCGTTGAAGCCTTCAACGAAATGCTATCCTCAGTGGACAAGGGGATTGACCCCAACGATAT
>CAZYLE010000231.1:0-349 GCA_964648675.1 uncultured Dehalococcoidales bacterium | reverse complement strand
TTTGGGAAACTTCACCAACGATTTCTGGGTGCATTCAGCGCACTGGGGCCCGGTAATTTCCGATTTGATCGGACTCACCCCCAAGCCAGCAACAAGAACGGAGGGTGCCTGTGCCGCCAGCGCGCTTGCCTTTAGAGAGAGCGTTTTTGCTATAGCCTCTGGATTCTACGATGTGGTTCTGGTTGGCGGAGTGGAGGAAATGTCAAAGCGCCCCACCGAGGAGGTTGCCCAGGGTCTGGCTATGGCAACTTCGTCCTATGAGGCCGAGGTTGGTTTTACCTTTCCCGGCGTCTTTGGCGCGGTGGCTACCGCCTATTTCGAGAAATACGGCGCTACCCGAGAGCATCTC
>CAZYLE010000230.1:1219-2884 GCA_964648675.1 uncultured Dehalococcoidales bacterium | reverse complement strand
CTCATTGCCTATGTAACCGTAGGCTACCCCACCATCGAGGCCACGCTTCAGGTGGTGCCTGCCCTGGTAGAAGGTGGATGCGACATGATCGAGCTGGGTATTCCCTTCTCCGACCCCTTATCCGATGGCACTACCATTCAAAGAGCTAGCCATGGAGCCCTCCAGCAAGGAATCACACCCAAGCTATGTATCGAGATTGCACACAGGCTGCACCAAATGGTCAATGTACCGCTGATATTCATGAGCTACTTCAACCCCTTACTTCACTACGGGTTGGAAGCTTTTTGTGCTGCCTCTTCAGAGGCAGGAGTCGATGGTCTGATTATTCCTGACCTACCACCCGAAGAAGGGGTGGAGCTTGAAAATTTAACCGAAAGATATCAAATGGACCTTATCTACTTAATCACCCCTACCAGCACTGAGGAGCGTATCCGCCTGGTCGCAGCTAAATCGCGCGGGTTCATTTATGCAGTATCGCTTAGAGGAATCACGGGAGCCAGACAAACCCTTCCCGACGACCTGGAGAGCTTCCTTGCCAGGGTGAGACATATAACCTCTCAACCGCTTTGTGTCGGCTTCGGCATCGCTACCCCAGAGCAGGCTCGCCGAGTAATCCATATGGCCGATGGGCTGATTATAGGCAGTCGCATTATGGAGGTCGTGGAGAACAGCGATCAGCCTGGCTTAGCAGCACGAGCATTCATAGCTCAAATAAGGAACGCTATGTCCCCTCATTGACCTTTAGATGTCCTCCTTGTTATACTTAATTAGCAAAGGAGCGACAGCTTGGCCGATGTGCAACCATTTCAGGGCATTCGCTATAGTCTTGAACAGACTGATGACCTCTCCGCTCTGATTTGCCCTCCTTATGATGTGATCTCCCCTGAGGAACAGCTTTTCTATTATTGCAAGAGCCCATATAATGCGGTCAGGCTTGAGTTCGGAGAGGAGCGCCCGGAGGATTCTCCTCAAGACAATAGATACACCAGGGCCGCCCTCACTATGAAAGGCTGGCTGAGAGACAGAATCCTGTTTAGAGAGGAGAGTCCTGCTTTCTACCTTGTGGAGCACCGTTTTACCTATCAAGATATTGAAAAGAGCCGCTTCAGCCTTATCGCACGGGTGCGGCTAGAAGACTTCAGTAGTGGGCAGATACGCCCCCACGAGATAACTATAGGGGGGGCTGGTGCAGACCGTCTACACCTTCTCAAGTCCTGCCACGCCAACTTCAGCCCCATAATGGGACTATTTCGCCACCACGGAGCAGGAATCTTCTCGTTGCTTCCCGATACCATTGATCGGCCTATCTTAAGCGCAGTGGACCACTATGGTGTAGGCTATGCTATATGGTTGCTGACTGACAAAGAGACAATCGCTACTGTGTCTGATTTCTTCGCCGATAAAACACTATACATTGCCGACGGCCATCATCGCTACGAGACAGCCCTTGCATACCGACGAAAGCAGCGCTCAGAACATTCCACCTGTACAGGAATGAAGGCATTTGATTTCGTGATGATGACCCTCACCGATGCCAATGACCCGAACCTTATTATGGAACCTACCCACCGCTTAGTACGGGGACTCAATGAAAGAAGCTTTCCCGAACTTAGTAGACAATTGGCAGCATCCTGCCATCAGGAGTTGCTCCCGCCTTTAACAGAT
>CAZYLE010000230.1:0-1209 GCA_964648675.1 uncultured Dehalococcoidales bacterium | reverse complement strand
ATTCCGCCGAAACCCTGAAAAACTGGCTTAAAACGCTGAAAGAATGTGGGCTACGGGGCACAACGTTCGGCCTCTACGGCCTCGATAGACAGAGCCTCCGCCTGTTGACCCTCAAGCAGAAACTTATGTTCAGCGATCAGCTAAGCGCTTTGAATGATTTGGATGTTTACATTCTTCACCGCTCTATTCTCGATAGCATGCTAGGGATAAGCAGCCGAGAAATGGCGGAAAATTGCCTGGGATACACTCGGGACGGATTAGATGCCCTGTCTCGGGTGGATTCCGGTGAGTATCAACTAGCCTTCTTGCTCAACCCCACCCCGGTATCCAGCGTTCTTACCGTCGCTGATGAAGGCAACAGGATGCCCCAAAAATCCACCTACTTCCACCCCAAGACACCAACAGGTCTGGTTATCAACCCCCTGTGGGACGATTAGCCCCCTGTTAAAACCATGCCTTCATCGCCCGTGCCACTCCCTCGGGCAGGGTCTCAATTACCCAAATGTCATAGAATCGCTCCATAAAACCGCTATCGCTGGTATAAAATGGCTGGAAAATCGGCCTTGATATTATCCGGGCATTGAGACGGTAGTAATCACATTTATCCTTCACAGGTGCTGAATAGGTGATCAAATTGAAGGAGTTTACCCCCATCTCTTTATAGCAACGCAATACTTTCACGATAGCACTAGCGAAATCCTTTATCTGCTCTTCATCCAGGTTTAATAGATTGTCTACCTCCTTAAAGACCAATTGGACCTCTCTGTTCCCCCGTGGCGCATAGCTTGCTATAACCGCCATGGAATCATTCTCGCTTATATATCGCTCGTCTATCTCCCTCTCCTCCTTAATCAAGTCCTGCCAATAGTTGCTACCGTGTTTTCTGAAATATTCCTCACTTCTTTCCAGAAGCTTCACCACTTCAGGTGCCGGGCTTCGGTCTAATATTATTTGGACGTGGGGATGGACTATGCTAGCACCACTGGGCGGCAGATGATTCCAAATCCACATCGGGTATTTCATTCCTTCATCTTTTTGATGCACCAGAGTGATATACTCTTTGGATGCAATTAGATTATCAATCAGCATCTCAGGAGTGAATTCATCAAGCTCCAGGAAATGCTTCTCCGTCAGCGTTCCAACAGCATGGTATTCAGCAAAAGGGAACAGGTTGGGGAAGACCACACATTCACCCCTCCTGATTCTACC
>CAZYLE010000229.1:0-2908 GCA_964648675.1 uncultured Dehalococcoidales bacterium | reverse complement strand
TGGCCCAGCATCAACCAATGTGCTAGTGGAAGGTGGCAGCTTCAGCTTTAACACCCAGGCAGGCATAAACTTGATGCAAGTGTCTGGGGCTATCTTCCGGAATGTCATAGCAAACAATAATGGTGGTTCTCCGGGAGGTGGCTTTGGGATAAAGTTGGATGAGTGGGGAGGAAAATCCCAGGATATACTCTTCGAAAACTGTACTGCTACTGGCAATGCTCTGGATGGTATAACCATACAACCCGAGAAGGAAGATGCCATTGAGGATGTAAGGATTGTGGGTGCTACACTCTCTGATAACAGTCGTAATGGGCTAAACCTCTGCTACATCAACAGTGGGACCAACAATCCTGAAATGCACGATGTATCCATTTCGCTCTCAAATATATATGGAAATGGAAATTACGGCGTGCAGGTCTGGGCGTGGTGGGTGGCGATGGAAATCACGGAAGTCTTTGATGCCACCAACAACTGGTGGGGGGCCGCCGATGGACCTAGCACAAGTCCCGGCAGTGGTGACAAAGTCTCGGCTAATGTGGACTATGACCCCTGGCTGGGGGCTGAGCTAGAATTGCCGGAAGTGCATCATGAAAGCCTTGGCGCTGGCACACACGAAGTGGATGCTTCGGACGAAGCTGATACTACCCTAACTTTAACCACCACCGGGGACACCGAAATATATGTGGCCAGATATGAATCTCAGCCTTTCCCCGATGAGGAATTCCCCGACGAAGCATTAGGCAAGTACATAGACATCCATGTTTCCAATCCTGAGAATGTTACCTGGCCAATACATGTTGAGGTGAGCTATACTGACGCCGAGGTAACCGGAGCAGGAATTGACGAGGACACCCTAGGCTTGTATTACTATGAGTCAGTGGATACCTTCCACCGCTGCTCTGATACTGGGGTAAATACGGCGGAGAACTTTATCTGGGCTGATGTAACGGCAGACGAAGCCACCTATCTTGCGTATACTCCTTTCGGGGCTGGTGGGTTTCCTCCACCTGTGCCACGGGTGCCAGCCTCCCCCGGCGTGGTTGTTTCAGCAGCCGCCTTTGCTGCGGGGGTTGCGGCATTATTTGCCCTACGCAGAAGGATTGTGACCCGGAAACTTTAAAAGGTGCAGGTTACCCCGGCGCCTTTTAGATGCTGCTGCTAGCGATAGTGCTCACGACGAGCACTATCGCTTATGTTATAGGTGCTCCAAGGGGGAGGGAGTCCGTAGGCTCGCCGCATAGCCGTCCTTGGCGCGCTTCTTGTCATTGAACCAGCCTTCCTTGAGCTTATCCCTTCGTTCGACTGTCACCGTGAACGCAACCCTTTTGTCACCCTGAACCGAAGCTCTGAGCGACGTGAAGAGGCGAGTGAAGAGTCTCGAAGATTCTTCGCCCCGACAAGTCGGAGCTCGCAATGACAGACGAACAGGATATCACCTTTGGGTCTCTTGCCAGTCGAGCGGAGGGGAAGACGAATTGCCAGCCCAATCTTACCAGTTCTCCGAATTGACTTCCGGCATAGCCTGCCTTATACTGTTTTGAAATGACGGTTGCTGTAAAACATCCCCATTTGGAGTGTCATGCGGCAAGGATGAAGAATCTCCCCTTGTTTGAAGCACCGAAGACAATCGAGAGGCACTTTAGTGCAGAGGCTCAACTGGTTCTCTATCATGGTGATGTGAGCGACTTCCTCACCACAATACCAGCAAAGTCTGTAAGTCTCATCATCACTTCTCCCCCGTACAACCTGGGCAAAGACTATGAGGATCGAGTTTCAATCGAGGCGTACCTTGAAACGCAGTCGCAGGTAACTGCTGAACTGCATCGAATACTCAGGGACGATGGGAGCATCTGCTGGCAAGTCGGCAACTTTGTGGAAGATGGAGAGGTCTATCCGCTGGATATTCTTTACTACGGAATCTTCAAGAGACTGGGCCTCTTTCTACGGAATCGTATCATCTGGCACTTCGGGCACGGGCTTCACGCTTCAAAGCGCTTCTCAGGTAGATACGAAACGCTTTTGTGGTTCACTAAAAGCGACGAGTATGTCTTCAACCTCGATGCTGTTCGGGTGCCATCGAAATACCCCGGCAAGCGGCACTACAAAGGCCCGAATGCCGGAAAGCCATCGGGCAATCCGTTGGGTAAGAATCCCTCTGACGTGTGGGAGGTACTGCTCAAAGATTGGGAAGAGGCGCTTTGGGATATCCCCAACGTGAAGTCGAATCATCCCGAAAAGACGATCCACCCTTGCCAGTATCCGATAGAGTTGGCCGAGCGGTGCATCCTTGCACTGACAAACGAAGGCGATTGGGTCTTTGATCCGTATACCGGTGTTGCCACCTCTCTCGTCGCCGCAATCATGCACAACCGGCGAGCGGCCGGAAGCGAAAAGGAAGCCGAGTATGTAAAGATCGCCCGCGAGCGGCTTGAGGCTTGCTTCAATGGCACGCTCAAAGTCCGCCCGATGGGAAGGCCTGTCTACCAGCCGACCGGCAAAGAGAAGGTTTCTCAAATCCCTCAGGAGTGGGAAGCTGCCCCGCAGAAGAAGCTTCTGGAGAGAAGACAGAAATACGGATGATTATCGCGGGCATCTACTCGTTCAATGGTGGCAAAGAAGCGGTAAAGTCGAAGTATGCGAGAGAGTTGAGAGAAATCAGGCAAATCATCGCCGCGGTCGATAGCGCGAAGCACAAAACCAAAGTCAGCAGAGAAAAGACGATGCCCGGCAAGGTTCTGTACAGGCCCGGATCTCTCAATAAGGCTTTCCGTGCAGAATTTGAAGCCCGAGATTGGCACAAGTATAAAGTCCCTTGCCAGTACCCGACCGAATACTACACGCGCAGGTACAATGCACGCGCTTTATCCAGAGGGGCGTTTCGAGAGATGGACTTCATCAAGAATCGCTT
>CAZYLE010000228.1:0-2921 GCA_964648675.1 uncultured Dehalococcoidales bacterium | reverse complement strand
AACGGGCCAGAAAATGGTGCCTATAGTAAAACCGACCACGGCAAGGGCTGAGATTAGTGAAGCTGATTCTTCGACCATCCCCTTGAACTCCGTCAGCAGATATGGCAGTGACCCGATGTAAGCAAGAATTATCACCCCAACCAGGAACTGTGCCGTATTCACGAACCACATGTTTCTCGAGCGCAGGGCACGACCCATTCCCTCCTTGAAACCCACTAGCTCGGTTTCTGCCGCTGACACGCCAGCCGGTCTGTCCCTGCCGAGAACAATCCAGAGGACAGCAACCACTGCCATCACTATACCCGGGAAAAGAAAGGCACTCTGCCAGGTTGGATACATGGGGCCGGTGGCCAGTCCCAGAGCCATCCCCACTCCCATTGCCATCATATAGAGCCCGGTTGCCAGCCCTACCTGCCGCGGTGGGAACCACAAGCCCACCAGCTTGGGCTGGAGGGCAAACAGGATCCCCAAGCCTATGCCCATGAGGAAATTGTAAGCAAACATCGATTCAAATCCGGTTGCGGTCACCCTCAACAGACAGCCGACGGTGGTCAACACAACCGCAATACCCAGGATACGCCTTATGCCGTAGCGGTCGGCCAGCATGCCGCCTGGTATTGACACCAGGATACCGGCCAGTGTCGGGGCGGTAAAGAGCAACCCGAATTCGGTTTCGCTAAGCCCTAAATCGGGAATCAGGTCAAGCAGTGTGGCAACTATATTCCAGTTATAGTTCACCAGGAAAAAGGCTACCGCTGCCACAGCGAAAACGACCCAACGATAAGGTGATGGATATTTAGCCTGTTCGTCCAAATTCGCCTTCCTTCCCAACACCAATCAAAAATCGCCCGCAGAAAACATTCCCTTCCGTGGCCAACTTATGCTTAGGTGTACGTTTTCTTCCACCTAAAAGTCAGTTTGATTCAGCCAACCTTGAGTAGTAGATGAGGAGCCGACTGAGAAGATTAACCCATCTACGGATATGTTTCGTTGCCGTCTCTAGAAATTAAAACCAACTAACCTCCTCGCACCAACACAATACACTTTACCGCCGGATGCCAATATCGATATACAAGCAGCCGAAGCTCAGCTTGCCGTAGCTCCTGCCCCTTGAGCCTCCTGCAACACTCTCATGATGTACTTTCGACCAACCTCCGGCGCCAGTATGAAGAGTCCACCCGCCACCCACAGACAAACACACAGGAACACTGCCGCATAGATAGGATTGAATGTGTTCCAGAGGGGGGTGAACATGTACGGCAGCATGACGAAGGCCATCAGGGCGCTGAAGGAGGTGATTAGCCCCACAGCAGCGCCGGCGTACCTGGTACCGATCCCCTTCAGTCGTAGCGGCATCTGCATTACCAGAGGAGGTCCCGCCCCCATGAACAGCCCGGGGAAGATGCCAAGCACCCACATGCCAATGCCAGGAGCTAGTATGTACGTCAGCAAGCCGGTCGTTCCCGACAGGGCCATGCAGACAGCGAAGACCGGCTTCATGCGGCCCACCTTCTCCGCCACCCAAGCCCATAGCACGATGCCGATGGTGTAGCCGACCACTGAAAGCGAGATGACGACCCCTGCCAGCGACGCTGATACCCCTTTGGTCATCACCAGAAACAGCGGTATCCCGCCTACCCACGAGGCAACCACTCCCGCCACCAGAGCGTACGAAAGGAGGATTAGCCAGAGGGGTTTCGATTTGACGACTGTGAGCAGGCTCTCTTTGAACGAGACGCCGATGATCGGCTTGCCGTCCTCCAGGTATTCCCTAGGCCTGTCCTTGGCCCACATACCCCACACCACACACATCGCAGCCAGCGACCCCCCCATGACGAGGAAACCGACGAAGTAGCTCGAGAACATGGCGCCGGTAGCCAGCGCCAGGAACGGGCCAATCCCCAGCGACGTCGAGAAGAGCGCAATGCCAAGGTATACCTGCCTGACAGGGAACCACTGTCCCACGATCTTGGGTACATTGCCACTCAAAGTCCCCAGGCCCACGCCCATGATAATACAGTAGATGAACAGGTCTATGAACCCGGTTGCAGCCACCCTCAACATGGCGCCGAAAACGGTTATGATCGCTCCGTACAGGATCACCCGCTTTGCCCCTATCCTGTCGGTCAGCAAGCCGCTCAAAAAGTTTACAACTACGGGGGCAAGCGCCGATGCCGTGATGCAGAGATAGAACTCTGTGGTCGTAAGTCCCAGCCCTATCGGCGCTGCCTCTCGGAGGTCATACCGAACATTCTGCATCGTGTTGTTATACGACGTAAGACATAGAAGCGCCCATGCCATGAACAGCAAGAACCAGCGGTATTTCGGATACTTTACTTCCTCAGCCATCCGTGCCCTCCTTCCTTTCAATCATTCATCACCCTCGACTGAATAATCCCCTGAAAGCAGTCTGCTACGGGCAATCCCCCCGAGCATCCGAAAGTTATCATTTTTAAAAGCTGTTACCCACTTTCGGCTTAATTTGTGCATATTTATGCTCTTATATATGTTTTTAAATCAAAAGTCAAGCTTATTCACTGATAGGGCATATTTTATTTTATACTTAAGCACATGACTCAATTTGATGATTCGTTCTCACCCTCTGAGAGCTATCTCACTAGGGGGCACCACCAGAAACCATGCTACCGAGAGACAAGCCTCGCAATGAGAAGTAGCTTAGCATCTGGCAATGACGGTAACTCATGACCTATCTATATGCACTAGAATGAGGACTGGCTGAAATACTCGTAATAGGCTAGAATAATACTATCTTTGCATTTATGATAGATAAAAGAGCCCTCTGTAATGGATTTGCGGTAAAAAAGATGGGGAAAGTTGACCGGCTGCTATATTATATGAGTGTTTTAAGTTAAGAAGGAGAACAGGAGTGGACCTTAGTAAAGCACAAACATTGGAGCAAG
>CAZYLE010000227.1:0-2940 GCA_964648675.1 uncultured Dehalococcoidales bacterium | reverse complement strand
ATGCTATATGCCGTTCGTGGTGAGCCTGTCGAACCATGAACGGCCCTTCGAGGCCGACAGACGTGACCCCCTATGGAGTTATGCCAATAACGTAGCACTCAATCAATAGCTCGTCGCAGACCATTCCGGTAGGGGCGTTCAATTGAACGCCCCTACTACTACGCCTTGCATTCCAAGCGGAGCTCAGTAGGGTCTTGTTTTCTGGCAGAGGCCGAGCATGTATGTCGAAGCTCAATCGCTGGTCCCTATTTCCCCGTTGATTGAAGCAATGCAGTGTATATCTCTTTCTCCAGTGCTCATCTATGTGAGGTGGTGCCCTTCAACTCATGGGCGGTTACCTAACAACGAATCATGAAAACAGGCTGTGCTATATACCGTTCATGGTTCGACAAGCTCACCAACAAACGCTGGGCGGTGTCACCATCAGCGGTCTTCCGCTGTCCTGACCCCGCCCGATGCCGTGTCCTCTCCGACCGGGTAGGTGGGAGCATCCGCTCCCACCCCGCCTGGAGCAGATGCTCCAGGCTACCCAGTTCCGCCACGATTCCAGCACATCTCGTTCGCCCTTAGCCCGTCGAAGGGCGAACGGAATAAGTAGATCTTCAGAGTTAATAATTTATTTTCCAGTAAGTAGTGTTACTAACGTATAAATTCACCAATTATCGGAATTTCTGCTTTACAGTTCGGGCACTTTTTGTCCGGCGTAATCCTGTACTGCGTTATGTCAAATACATAGCGCTCGATTAGAAGCTCATTACAAAATGGGCAATAGGTATTCTCGTAAGGATGGCCAGGCACATTGCCGGCGTAGACATACTGCAAACCCTCCTCTTTTGCGATTCTAAAAGCCTCTTCCAAAGTACTGATCGGTGTTGCTGGCATGGTAAACCTGTATGCCGGATAGTATCTCGATAAATGCCATGGTGTGCCCTCCCCTAACTCGTCCGTTATTCTGCTGGCAATTCCCCTCAGGCACTCCTCATCATCATTAACGCCCGGTATAACCAGGGTTGTGAGTTCAACCCAAACGTTGTTCTCCTTAGCCAGCCTGGCATTTTCCCAGACCTTGTCAACATCTGCCTGGCAATACCGCCTAACCGCCTCTTTGTCACCCTTTATGTCAATATTCATCGCATCCAGTCCATGCTCTACTAATATCTTTAAAGCTTCGGTACTCATGTACCCATTCGTTATATAGGTATTATAGAAGCCTTCTTGCCTTGCCAGATCAAATACATCCAAGGAGTATTCGAACAGCAGGGTTGGCTCATTAAATGAAATGGACGTGCCTTGAAGATTGTACTTTTTTACTGCCCAGACAAAATCCTCCGGGCTTACATATCGACCCTGCCCAACCTTCTCTGGATGTTTACTTATGTCCTCATTCTGACACCAGGGGCAGGTAAAATTACAGGACCAGGTCCCAACTGTCAGTGTTTTACTACCGGGCCAGAAATGGAAAAGCGGCTTCTTTTCAATAGGATTAGGGCTGAGAGAGGTCAGGTCACCATAGACCAGGGTATAAAGCTTACCATTTATGTTTTTCCTCGTCTGGCAAAACCCCAGCTCATCCAGGTCTATCTTGCAATGCCTCTCACAGGTATTGCACCTGACTTTCCCATCACGAAGATTTTCATAAAGCAGCGCTTCTTTGATCCTGGGGTCTTCCATAGAGCTCATCCAGCTTATATTTAAACAATTTCATTATGGCGCAAGTACATAATACGTTTGTCTCCAGCTTTAAAAGGAAGTATACCATATCAGCAGACGCCCGTTGGCAGTGATAGCATGGGTTATCTGTCAGCAAATCGGATGAAATATCCGCTAGACATTTTTTCTTTCCCATTTTTGGCAGGGATATTGCAGGCCTGTTAGAGCCATTGACTGACAGCCAGTGGGGTCGTAACATAGCCAAACTGGTTTATATAGGACATTCAGATTACTATCTCCTGGTCGAAAAGGGTATCATATATTAGAGCTTTGTCAGTGCGATAGAAGCCAGTGGAGGTACCAATGGAGGAGCTTGATACACAGCAACAACTAAAGTTGGCAGAACGGGTGTACGCTACGCTCCAGGTAGGGCAGGAAATGGGGCCGTGGGAGACGATGCTCACGCCAGAGGACGTCCGTTCCTATGCCGCCGCCATTGACGACGAGAACCCATGGTACTTGAGAGACTCGGTCCAAGAGCCGATAGTATGCCATCCAGCGATGACCGCCCCTTTCGGCATATGGCTTTTCCAGGAGTGGCGCTCCAATATCCTGGGGAATCCTGTTCCTCCCCTGGTGGGAGTCCACACAGCGGCGCACCATCAATACACAAACCCCGTGCCCGTCGGCAAGCGGCTGATCGTTCATGGTAAGGTGGTTGATAAGTACATTCGGCAACAAAGATACTATGTGGTAGTGGAGTTCTGGACGGCGGATGAGGACGGGCGTGACGTCGTCCATATCACCGATACTTTTCTATTGACACCAGTAAGGATATCGCAAAAGGCAGACCAGGTATAGGAGGCAAAGCTCATGGTTGAGTCAACAAGGGAGCCTGAGGCGGGCAGCGAGCTCAATTCGGTGACGAAGATAGCGAAGAATACAGCCCGAGGCAGGGGAATCCACGATGATGCCAGGGCAAGAGCGCTCGGTTTCAAAGGAGCACCGGTACCGGGGGTTACCACCCTAGCCTATGTCATGCAGGTGCTATTGAATTTCTTCGGCGAGAACTGGACGAATGGCGGCAATATAAGTCTAACGTTTACCAATCCTTTGTATGAAGGACAAAGGGTAACGGCGAGGGCCAAAGTTCGCGATAGGAAAGTGGAGGACGGAGGCATAAGGCTCTTCTTGGAAGTCTGGGCTGAAAACGAGGAGGGCACTAAGGTGGCAGTAGGAATGGCCAGCGGCCTTTTGCCGCCTACCGACACATTGTGAGGCCTCTCCACA
>CAZYLE010000226.1:0-2940 GCA_964648675.1 uncultured Dehalococcoidales bacterium | reverse complement strand
CAAGGATAAGGTTGCATTGGTCACTGGCGCTGGCTCTGGTCTCGGTCGGGCGATAGCCCTGGCCTTCGCCCGGGAAGGGGCCAAGATGGTGGTCAACGATATCTCCGCGGAGAGGGCATCCGGCACCGTTGCTGAAATCGAGGCTCTGGGGGGACAAGCCCTGGCTGTGCCTGCCGATGTCTCCGACAGCCAGCAGGTGAAGGAGATGTTCGCCCGGGCGGTGGAGAAATACTCTACAGTGGATATCCTGGTCAACAACGCCGGTCTGCTCCAGCCTGGTGAGATCGCCAACATCGAGGATGAGCAATGGAGACGCATGATAGCGGTGCACCTTGATGGGACCTTCTACTGCACGCGTGAAGTAATTAAGATCATGGAGGCCAAAGGCTCGGGGAAGATAGTGAACATGGCTTCCATTGCCGGCACCGCCGGGCTGGGCATGGCGTCGCACTACTCCGCTGCCAAGGGCGGCATCATCGGCTTTACCAAGGCGGCAGCCCGTGAGCTCATCGGGAAGGGGATATACGTCAATGCTCTGGCCCCTGGCTTCGTGGAGACGCCGGGACTGCAGACGCCGGCGGGGGGCGCGGAGGGCAAGGCGCTGTCCGACCTCATTCAGGCGGTGTTCGGTACTATACTCCTCGACCGCCTGGGGACACCCGAGGAGATAGCGCCGTGGGCAGTGCACCTCGCCTCCGACGACTCCAACTACATGGTGGGGCAGGTGATCAGCCCCAACGGCGGCCAGGTAATCTGAGGTTAATCCGGTCAGACAATAGCGTTTCTAATGGTTTGGATCGATTCTGGGGGCATGGCAGACTTTTTTTAACCTAAAGAACCCCCGATATATATCGGGGGTTCATGTCATTAAAGACAACCAAATCGGGCTGATAGAATCACTAATGGACGAACAAGGGCATCAATGTTCAACCCTATGTATGGCTATTCTAAGGATAAAGGGTGCACTTTGGCGAAGGTTCAAATAATAGTATAATTAATGGGAATCATCCGAATTGAAAAAAGAAATGGTTGCAGAGCCTGTGTATTTGCCAGACAATGAACCATACGGTGGGCGAGCTTCCGTATATGCGTTCGACTAGGTAATTATGTCGTGCCTGGAACAAAATGCCCAAATTGCCGCATATACTCACCGAGCACGACTTACTTACATTCAGAAAGCGGCTTGTCAGATCATTCCCCAAGGAATAAATCTTGCCTTAACGATTCGAGAATTGGTTCGCCAAGGTTACCTTTTTGGTGCTTTGATCCTAATGCGTCCATTGATTGAACGAACAGCGATCATTTCTTATCTTCATTCCTATCCTAGCGAAGTAGAAGCGTGGAAAGCCGGCTGGGAGTATCGTGGCAGACCAAGCCTAGCGAAGATGCTCGAAACTATGAGTGATAAACACGATATTTCGGACGCCAAGCAAATATGCGAGGTCTTCAACCATATAGTACATGGAGACCCCATTGGATCAAATTGGAATTTAGTACGGCTCACTGATTATGGCTTAGGGTACTCTGTTGGGAAAGTCATAAATGACCCTGAATTATGTGATTTTATATGCTTTCAGTCTTATTGTTACTTGATTGTATTAATGGGTATGATGGCGGCTTGTTTTCCGAATGGCCCATCATCAATGACTAAAGAATCTTAAACGCAGCACGCCGGAAATAACGCCACTAGCCTTCGATGCTCTCGATATTAAGGTTTGTGCTAGGTGAACTGACAATGTAGAGATTCAGGGTGTCATTCCTCTAGAATTACCTACCATTGAACAAACATCGGCATGACCACGTGGATGTAGTTTTCGGTGCCCACGGGGCGAATCACGCCGGGGCTTGACGGATTGGTGGTCTCAAGGAATACCTTATCCTCGTGAAGAACGCCTAAAACGTCGGCAAGAAACTTGTTGTTGAAGGCTATCTTGGCTTCCTCGCCCTCCACTATAGCATCGACCTCACCCACGTTGTCTCCAACCTCCTCGGCGCGTGCCGAAAGCACCACTTTGCCCGGGGCCAGCTCCTCACCTGGCGTTATCTGCAGGCGGACGATGGCGCTCCCCTCTCTGGCGAATATGGAGGCCGTCCTGGTGGCCTTCAGGAAATCTGGTAGGCCTATTTCAGCGCGGGTAACATAGCTTTGAGGGATGAGCTGGGTATAGTTGGGGAAGGTACCCTGAATCAACTGAGATACCATCTCCACATCTTTGAGGCGAAAGAGCACCTGACTTCCATTGGGGCTGATGGTTATCTCCACTGGCTCCTCCTCGTCGCCAATAAGGCGCTGAAGCTCATTGAGGGTGCGAGCCGGAATTATTACCTCGGTTATCTCTGCTACCGGCTGGGCTAGGGGCGCTTTATGGATCGCAAGCCTGAAGCCGTCGGCGGCAGCCAGGGTAAGGGTATCACCGTAGAACTGACAGTGAACACCGGTGAGTACGGGTCTCGTTTCCTCGGTGGCGGCGGCAAAAACCACTTGAGCTATGGCAAGGCGAAGCGCCTCTGGAGCGATCGTTGTTGCCACACCTTCTTTAATGGAGGGGATCGGAGGGAATTCCTCCGCTTCCACCCCGTTGATGCGCCCCTCGAAGCGAGCACACTTGAGCTCAAGGGTGCGGGTGCGTGGCGAAAGGTTCAAATTGATCTGCTCATTGGGCAAGGAGTTAACGAAGTCGGTGAGGAGCCTTGCCGGAATTGTAATTGCGCCTTCCTCCTCCACCTTGGCACCTAGCCAGTAACTAATAGCGATCTCCAGGTTGGTGGCAGCAAGCTTTAATCGAGACTCGTCTGCTGTCAGCAGAATGTTATTGGTTATTGGCAGGGTGGTTCTGGTGGCAACCGCCCTACCGACAATGGCTAATCCTTTGTTTAAGTCCACTTGAAGACACGATAACTTCATAACTCACCCCCACGGATATTGGCAGTAGTATATAC
>CAZYLE010000225.1:0-2951 GCA_964648675.1 uncultured Dehalococcoidales bacterium | reverse complement strand
CCCATTTCATCGATCTTATTGATGATCTCCCACGCCTCCTCCTCGATCTTGTCCGTAAGCGATTCCATGAAGTAGGAGCCAGCAAATGGGTCGATGACATCACTTATCCCCGCTTCACAGATTAGAATCCTCATCGCGTCTTCGGCCAGTTGCTGTGCCTCCAGGCTCCAGCCCAATCCCAGGGGCTCATCGTAAGGAGGAGCAACCAGTGGAGCGTATCCACCCATAGCAGAGGCCATACCTCCTACAACCGCACGGGTCAAGTTATTCAGAGGACGCTGTTTCGTTGTTACACTGGCGAGGAAAAGAACCCCTGGCTGACGCTGTATCCAGCTTCTGGGCTCCTTAGCCTTGAACCTCTCCTTCATTATCCTGGCCCACATCCGCCGCTCCGCTCTCCGCACCGCTACTTCGGTGTAGAAGTCCATGCTGCCACCCAGCGTCAAGAACGTCATCTGAGACGAGAACTTGTCCACGTCCAACCCGGCATCAACACCGAGCTGGAAATAGGCGATCGCATTCGATAGAGTAAAAGCCAGCGTCTGTGCCGCGGTAGCGCCTGCCTCTCGTATGTGATAACCACTGATACTGACCGGATTTAGTTGTGGTGTGTGTTCGGCACAGAAAACGATACTGTCCCTGGTCATCCGCATCGAGGGCCCTATGGGGAAAATGTACGTGCCTCGGGCTACAAACTCTTTCAGGATGTCATTCTGAGGGGTAGCGACTAGCTTTTCCAGTGGGATGCCACGCTGCTCCGCCAGAACGAAATACATCGCCAGCGTGATATTGGTGGTTGGATTTATGGTGAAGTTGGAGGCTGTCTTGTCCAGGTCCCTGTCACCGGTGAAGGCTTCGTAGAGTACCTCGAAGTCACGCAGGGTATCTATCGCCACGCCAACCCGCCCAACCTCACCCCGTGCCATAGGGCTATCCGAGTCATAGCCGCACTGGGTGGGGAGGTCAAAGGCAATATTGGGCCCACCACTCCACCCCCGAGCCTGCATCGATTTGTAGAAATCGCGACAATCCTCCGACGTTCCATATCCAGAGTACATCCCCGCCCTTCTTACATCCACTGCCTGGGCTGCACCTCTCGCCCGTAAACGCATAAGGGGAAACACCGTACTGGGGTACGTTCCGGCAGTGTATGGATATTCCCCGGGAAAGCCCACCTTCTCCAGAAAATCATGATCCTTAACGTCTATAGGCGTGTAGAATCTAGTGGGGCTCTGCTGCAGACGGTAGCGCGCCAGCGACTTCTGCAGCGTCACCTCCTCCCAATTTTTCTTCCTATTCTCTATCTCTGCTAGGTTATCCTTATCCATCTTTACCCTCCTTCTCCTGAATGAAAAAGGAATTCAAACTAAGCAAACACCAGATAAATAATACTACCATTGCGACCCGAGTAAATCAAGAATACGCCCTTATACAGAAACGGTGGCCATGGCCCTCCTCCTGGCAGGAACCTGGGATGCCCCTTACTTCGCTTGTCATTGCGAGGCGCACCAGCGACGAAGCAATCTAAGTGCAGATCTATGATGTAAGTATTGAATTAAGATTGACTACTTTCGACCTATTGGATACAATATAAGTGTAATGCCTATCTATGAATATATGTGCCCCAGTTGTAACTGCAGGTTTGAGCTGCGGCGTTCCTTCAGCGAAGCGGATAAAGCGGCATTATGCCCCACCTGCAATACGACTGCCCGGAAGCTCCTTTCCACCTTCTCCGCATCTTCCAAGAGCGACGATGGAGGTTCCATCTCTATACCCGGCATGGGCAACAGTTGCAGCACTTGCTCCGCCACGAGCTGCGCCACCTGCAACCTGGGTAGTTAGCCTCTTGCCCTCCTCCTTAGCATGAAGAAGCCCCCGATACCTCCCCGCACAAGAGCCTCGGCAATAGTCGCCCCAGCAATAAAGAGCGCTGCATCGTAAAAGAAGCCCGGGGTAAACATCATCATCAAATAATCGGTAGCTGGATTGAGCATCCACGTATCGCTGGTGAAGAAAAGGCGGTGGAACCAGAGGAAAAGCCAATCGAAGTTCACCAGCGCTGCCAACCCTACAGCAACGAGCAAGGCAATAGTAAGAATGCCACCCCCAACAATCCCCCTTAGCAACAAGGACAAAAAGCGTTTCCTCTGCCAAATGAAGCCACCGATAATAAATGCAGCAAGGTAGCCTAATGCGCCTACTTGAACCTGACAACAAAGTCCGACCAAACCCTTGATATCCTTAAGGTGGTCTATCTCACGCGGGTTGAACAGCGCATCGCCCTGTGGAGTTAGAACCGTGATATGAATCGGCTCCTCCTTCGAGTTGAAGTAGTGAATCATCTGCCGCGCCGCCACCAGCAAATCTTCATCGCTGATGCCCGTTGCTTCACTTATCTCATATTCATTGAATCCATACTGATACAGCCCCACGCTATTGACCGCCCAACGCAGATTGCTGCTAAGAAGAAAGGCAGGAATGCACAGGATGAATATAATCACCAGAAGAACGACGAGAATCCTCAAGGGCTTTCTTTCCACCATATTCTCATGGTAGTGAAGCAAGCTTCAACTTGTCAATTCAAGAGCTTTGCTCGTATAATCCAGGCGAGAAGGTTTCGACAGGGGGCATAAAATGGATAGCTTCGATACCCTGGTAGATATCATGGCCAAGCTGCGCAGCCCTGAAGGCTGTCCCTGGGATAGGGCACAGACCCATCTATCGGTCAAGAACAACCTGCTGGAGGAGAGCTACGAGGTTGTAGAGGCCCTCGATGCAGAAGATATGGGCAAGCTTTGTGAGGAACTGGGCGACCTGCTGATGCAGATCGTGTTTCACGCTCAGATGGCCAGTGAGAGTGGGAATTTTGATATAGAAGATGTAATTCACGGCATCAACTCCAAGCTTATTCGTCGTCACCCCCACGTCTTCGGCGATGCCCAGGCGAAGAC
>CAZYLE010000224.1:0-2960 GCA_964648675.1 uncultured Dehalococcoidales bacterium | reverse complement strand
CCCAAGAACTGGTGGACCGTCGGTTCTTCGGCAAGACCTATGACTATCGCCAATTTCTGCTCAGCTATAGTGATAAGATGAGCAATGTCCTCAACATAGAAGAACTGGCGGAAAACATGCTAGACCCCATAATAAAGGCACTGCACACAAGGGAAGCCAGCCTACTGCTCCCCGATACCGATAGCGGCGATTTCATTACTAAATTTTCTTACCGCGCCGACGGTGACAAGTTAGTAGCTGAGCCATATCTACGGAAAGATAATCCCATTTTGACCTGGCTGGCTAAGGCAGGCAGGCCGCTCCATGTAGATTCTATAGATACTATCCCCGAACTTAAGGGATTATGGAAAGACGAGAGACATCAGCTCATCACCTCCGAATCAGAGTTAATGTTGCCCATAAGGAGCAGAGGTAAGCTGGTTGGCGTCCTGGCGCTGACAGGTAAGAAGTCAGATACCCCTTACTATACCGAGGATGTAAGCCTGCTAATAACCATGGCCAACGAGGCCGGGATAGTAATAGACAACGCCCTGATTCATTCTGACGCCATTTTAAGGGCCCACACCGATGGGCTGACTGGTTTATTCAATCACCGCTACTTCCACGAGCGTCTGGAGGAAGAGATCTCCAGAAGTTCTCGCTTCGGCACCACACTATCGCTGATCATGATGGACCTTGATCTCTTCAAGCCTTATAACGACATTTACGGCCATATAGCTGGAGATGAAGTCCTTAGACAAATAGGGCAGTGTATCAAACACTCTGTTAGAGGTATCGACATTGCCTGTCGCTATGGAGGGGAGGAGTTTACCATTATTCTTCCCGAGACGCGCTTAGATGACGCCCATACTGCAGCCGAAAGAATCCGCAAGTCAATAGAACTGGAAATGTTCGCCAAGCAGATTCCACTGACAGCTAGCCTGGGCGTAGCTTCATGGCCTACCGATGGGGTGGCTAAGGAAGAACTTATCGCTAGCGCCGATGGCGCTATGTACCTCGCCAAGGCGATGGGCAGAAACCGGACCTGCCTGTCTACCGAGGTGGTGCATACCGAGACGCCATCAAAGACGAACGGTAAAGCAACCCAAGAAATCCTTGGCATGGTCTACGCACTGGCAGCCGCCGTAGATGCCAAGGACCATTATACCTATGGGCACTCGAAGAAGGTGGCCCAAAACGCTATCGCATTAGCTGAGGCTCTTGATTTGCCCCCGCATAAGATTGCCACCATTCGCGCCACCGCCATGCTACACGACATCGGCAAGATTGGCATCCCCGACGAAACTCTCACTAAACCAGACCGCCTCACCGATGAGGAGTGGGTACTGCTACGAACCCACCCTCAGATGGGAGCTCAAATCATCAGACACGTCCCTGACCTGGCTAACTGTGTGCCTGGCATTCAACACCACCACGAGCGGTGGGATGGCACTGGTTACCCTTCCGGGCTGAAAGGCGAGAATATCCCGCTCGATGCTCGTATTTTGGCAATAGCCGATGCCTACGCCGCTATGACCTCAATACGCCCTTACCGCAAGGCCATGTCCCCCAGAGAGGCAATAGAAGAATTAAGACGGAGCGCCGGGACGCAACTCGACCCCAAACTAACCGAGCTTTTTGTCAACATCACCGAGGCATCCTTATCACAGAAGCTAGAGACGCAATAGAACCGTTTCAGTAGCTACCATTTATCATGAGTTTGCTCAACTCTCAACCTGCCGATATTCTGTGCATACGCTGGAAAATCCCCCAAAGCGCTATGGCGGCTACGATAAAAAAACCGCCTGATTGATGAACGGGTTACCTAAATCTTTGTAGACGATGCCCCCAATTGCTTATGCGAAGGTCGCCACTAATGAAGATTTCAATCCCACAAGCTGTTAACGACAAAGAACAATATCAACAAGAAACAGATTCAGAGATCTGAATTGGCTTTTCTCCATGCAGTGAGGTTTCAGTAAACAGCACCGAGCACATGCAAAAACGGCGCTTGAATCCAACCAAGGACTCGTTGACAAAACCCGCGCGCAAGTATGATAAAATAGGTAATAGCCATGTGGCGACAAAGGCAAAACAGAATCGCTCTAGATGAAGGCTAAATTGTAGTTTATAGATACCGTACTCAATCAGAGAAAGGGGGAGCTATGGAACTCAAAGGAAGCAAGACTGAGGAATATTTGCGGAATGCTTTTGTCAGAGAGTTACAAGCGTACTCCAGCTACATGTATTTTTCCTCCGCCGCACGGGACGCCGGCTTCGAACAAATAGCTGATATTTTCTCAGCGACGGCTGAAAACGAGGCTGAGCACGCCCGACATGAGTTTGAGTTCCTTGGTGGCGTTAGGGATGTCAAAGCAAATTTGGAGTTAGCGCTTGATCTTGAGCACGCTGATGCGACCAAGAACTATCCTGAAGCAGCACAGGTGGCTGAGGAAGAGGGCTTTGTCGAAATTGCCGATTTCTTCCGTAGAATGAGCAAGGTCGAGGAGAAACACGAGAAGAACTATCGTGAGTTGCTGGAGACCCTAGATAAAGATGGCGTTTTTAAGGGAAGGACGGTAGGACATTCGGAGGTCTATATGGCACAGGTGATGTTGCCCGACCAGGCTAATCCAGCAGGATTTGTTCATGGTGGAGAGTTGATGAAATTAATGGATAATGCCGCCGGTGTAGTGGCTGCCCGCCATAGCCGTTCCAATATTGTGACCGCCATGGTAGATGACATCACCTTTCATAACCCGGTACGCATCGCCGACTTAGTGATCATCCATGCCAAAATGACTTTCACCAGTCGGTCATCTATGGAGGTTCAAATCGAGGTTGATGCCGAGAGCCTTCTTGCCGGGACGAGGCTTCGAGCATTAACCGCCTATTTCATAATGGTAGCCCTGGATGCTCAAGGAATAGCGACTGAGGTGCCATCGCTTATAATCAGCACTGAGGCAGAGGAAAGACTGTAT
>CAZYLE010000223.1:2178-2993 GCA_964648675.1 uncultured Dehalococcoidales bacterium | reverse complement strand
GGCTTCGGTCGCATCTTTGTAAACTCACAAGCGATAAAGCTGCTCCCCAAGTCATTCAATCCGATGCAACTTCGGGTGATATATTTGAAGTGATTTTCAACTTCGTTTCTGTCGCACAATTCAACGAATTGGTGTCTTAAGCTCACGAACTGATTTTCTGCCTCATGCACCATGCCCCTTGGCAATAGCACTAATTAGCCCTATAATGTTAAAAGGGGCGTTAACCCATATATAACTTCAACAACAGGACAGGGAGAAGCGAAATGTTGATGATGGATAAGGGGGATGTCGAGGGAGCCATCGCCGCAGCTAAAGGAAAGCTAGCTGACCCCCACAAAAATGAGGAGTGTATTGCCGATATACAAAAGCTGGTTGACATAAAGCAATCGCATATGTGGCGAAGCGATATGGGCTCCTGCGTTGGCAGTCTCTGCAATATATCATCACTGATAGATATGGAGATTGGAATATTGGAAGGCGCTATTGAGGCAATAAGGAGTGGGGACAACAATCAAGCGACCACTTTGCTTGATGAATACGTTGCCTTCGTGAATGTGCACTACGATAACGAACGTTCTCCCTACTAGCATCTCAAAACCTGGACGTTTAGAGCAACGCCTTTCACTGGTCTGAGGAACTGAATGAAGTAAGCATACAAGAAGCGTCTGCGAAATTGCACCGGCCTCTCTTAGAATGATTTATGGCAGTTTCTAATGCGGCTCCGCTGCGATAAACCCCGGTAAAGTTCATAGGCACGAAAATAGGTAGTCCTATGTCAACATGCCGGTTGCTGCCTGGAGGGTAAAGGGTTAGAA
>CAZYLE010000223.1:0-2142 GCA_964648675.1 uncultured Dehalococcoidales bacterium | reverse complement strand
CATCTTGGATAACGATTCTAGATCGACAACATGACACCGGGAAAGGAGTAAAAATAGATGAGCGCACCTCTCGATGGGATCAGGGTTCTCGACCTGACCCTATATGCTTTCGGTCCCCGAACTGCGGAGTATCTTGCCGAAATGGGTGCTGAAGTGATCAAGATCGAGAGTCCTCAGGGTGGCGACCCGTTGCGGGGAGAGAAGAACCTCAGAGGCATACCGGTCGGACGGTTCAACGCCTACTTCGAGCAGATCCAACGGGGCAAGAAGAGCATTGCTATTGACCTGCACCACAAGAAGGCACGAGAGGCCATGCACAAGCTGGTGGAGAAGGTGGATGTGTTTGTAACCAATCTGCGGGCGAGCGGCCTGCAACGGCTGGGAATGGATTACGACACCCTGTCTGAGATCAACCCGAGACTCATATACGCCATCGGGACAGGCTGGGGGCTGAAGGGACCGGCGCGAGACAGAGGTGCCTTTGAATCCACCGGTTTCGCGGCATCGGGATTGGTAACGAGCTTTCACGATACCAGCCTCCGCCCGCCGCTGTGCCCGCCAGCCTTCGGGGACTATGCTGCAGCAACCATGCTGGCCTATGGCATCATGCTTGCCCTTTTTAACCGTGAGAGGACGGGCGAGGGCCAGATGGTTCATACATCGCTACTGGGCAGCCTACTCAAGCTAATCTCCTGTAATGTAGATGCGTCGCTGGCCGCCGACCAGAACATGTTCGGTCAGCCCCACGAGGAGGACAACCCCTTCTACAGCATGTACCAGACCAAGGACGGCAGGTGGATACAGGTGGCGGCAGTGCAGGACTATCGCGACTGGCCAGTCGTCTGCGAGGCGATAGGCATCGAGCATCTGCGGGATGATCCCAGGTTTAGTACAGTGCAGGCCCGACGTGATAACAGTCGGGCTCTCATTTCCATTTTTGACGAGGTGTTCCTCGGTAGGACGCAGAGCGAGTGGATAGAGCGTCTGGAGAAGTATCAGTTTCCGTGGGCACCGATAAAGCACTTCACCGAGCTGGCTTCAGACCCGCAGATGCTGGAGAACGAGTATATCGTGACGCTCGATGATCCTGAGGTCGGTGAAGTGAAGGTGGTGGGGGTGAACGTTGAGTTGAGCAAGACGCCAGGAATAATTGGCAGTAAGGCTCCGGAACTTGGTCAACACACGGAGGAGGTGCTTCTGGACCTGGGGTACACCTGGGAGGACATAATCCTGATGAAGGAGCAGGGTGCAGTACTCTGAGAGTTGGCATACCATGGAAAGGAGAAGGCATAGATGAGTGCACCACTGGAGGGTATTCGGGTCGTAGATTTCACCATACAGGCATTCGGCCCACGCACCTCGGAATACCTCGCTGAGATGGGGGCGGAGGTGATTAAGATCGAGACCCCCCGCGGCGGTGAACCTTTGCGAGGGGTGGATGTCCTGCGCGGCGTGCCGTCGTACGGCTTCAATTCGTACTTCGACCAGATACAGCGTGGCAAGAAGAGTATGACGCTCGACCTGCACTTCGAGAGCGCTCGGAAAGCGATGTATAAGCTGGTGGCGGATGCCGATATCTTCGTAACCAACCTGCGGATGGGGGGTCTGGAGCGGTTGGGAGTGGACTACGACACGCTATCCAGCATGAATTCGCGGCTCATATACGCCTTGGGCACCGGGTGGGGGATGAAGGGGCCGGGCCGTAATCGTGGCGGCTTCGAGGTGACTGGTGTTGCGGGGTCCGGGATGCTAACGAGCTTTGTCCCACGAGGGGTTCGCCCTCCGCTGTGGCCGCCAGCACTGGGGGATTATATAGCAGCGACATACCTCGTTTACGGAGTCATGCTCGCCCTCTATCACCGCGAGAGAAGCGGCAGGGGGCAACTGGTGCACACTTCCCTTCTTGGCGCCTTTATGAAAATGGCAGCCTGTAGTGTCGATGCCTCTATCTACGCCAATCAGGACATGTATGGCATGTCACACGCGCAAGAGGGCTCCCTGTACAACATCTATGAGACCAAGGACAACAGGTTCATCCAGATTGCGGTAATGCACGACGACGCGAGCTGGGCGCAGTTTTGCCAAGCCGTGGGGATCGAGTACCTGAAGGACGACCCTCGCTTCGGGGCCTACGAGGCGAGG
>CAZYLE010000222.1:0-2997 GCA_964648675.1 uncultured Dehalococcoidales bacterium | reverse complement strand
AGCGCCTGCTCAAGGTGAGCCTCCGCCCGCTCCAGGCAGGCCTTGTGGCGAGGGTTGGAAATCAGCAGGGCATCGGATGTAGCAACCTTCCCCCCAAGAACGCTCGCCACCATCCTCTCCTCCAGTTCCCCAAGCCCTTCCCCGGTCAGGGCGGAAACCGATATAGTGGCCCACGGCAAATGGTCAAGCACAATCCCTCGAGGGAGGTCGCACTTGTTGGCCACCACCAGCACCTCCTTGCTACAGAGAAGGGCGATGATCTCCTCATCGGAGTCATTCAGCGGCTCGCTCGAATCCATGACCAGCAGCACGAAATCCGCCTGCTCGATGGCGCGGCGGCTGCGCTCCACACCAAGCGACTCCACCAGGTCCTTGCTCTGCACAATGCCCGCCGTATCGACAAGGACGAAGGGCACCCCCTTCAGGTTCACCACCTCCTCCAGGGTATCCCGGGTGGTGCCGGCAACGGGGGAGACGATGGCGCGGCTCTGCCGCAGCAGGCGGTTCAGCAAACTCGATTTGCCAACATTGCGCCGTCCCACGATGGCGGTCCTCACCCCCTGACGATAGACCATTCCAGCATCGGCGCCTGAGATGAGCTCCCCTATCTTATAACGCGCCTCCTCCAGTGGCGGGATTATCTCCTGCTCTTCTACCTCATCCTCGGGGAAATCGATTCTCGCCGTAAGATAGGCCAGGACGGACATCAGGTCGCTGCGCACTGCCTTTAGCGACTGAGATAAGCCTCCACCAAGCCCATGCACCGCAACCCTTAAGCTGGCCGCCGTCTTTGCCTGGACCACATCCAAAACCGACTCCGCCTGAGCCAGGTCGATGCGCCCATTGAGGAATGCCCTCAAGGTAAACTCACCGGGGTTCGCCATGCGGGCCCCATGCCGCAGCGCCAGCCCAAGGATGCGTTGAAGGGGCAATGGGCCACCATGGCAATTGATCTCGACGATGTCCTCCCTGGTATAGGTGTGGGGCGCGGCCATATAGGACACCAGCACCTCATCGACGACCTCCCCATCGGAAGGGTCGATGATATGCCCATAGACCAGGCGCCGGTCCGACAGGCAGCGATCGAGCAGCTTTTGGGCGATGGGCAAGGCATCCTTGCCACTGAGGCGGACTATACCAATCCCTCCCTGGCCCAGGGGTGTGGAGACGGCGGCAATGGTGTCTTGATACATAGCGCACGTAGTATACATCTTTTGTTTTGGCCCCAAAAGCGTTCCTGACGGGCACCACCGCCACCTTCCTTGTGTCATTCTGAGCCGAAGGCGAAGAATCTCATGGGGCTCAGGGCAGGCTCCGGCGAAGAATCTCCGAGATGAGAGATTCTTCGTCGCTTCACTCCTCAGAATGACATACAGCCATTCACCCTTTGACATGGTGGCAACCCAACGTAATCAGGATAGACCCCCCTGATTATATAGGGGTGCTACTTCCTAAGGCCCGGGTCGGATAGACCTCTACCATACCATTATTGTCATTGCGAGCGTAGCGAAGCAATCTCATGATGTGTTTCCCATCCGCCCCTAGATTGCTTCGTCGTCAATGCTCCTCGCAAAGACAAATTGAGTGCGTACATCCCCACCCCGAATAATTTGCGGCTGCCCTTGACAGATGGTGCGAGGGCTGATATCATTTTCCGATATCAGCAAGTGATATTAAAGCATGCTGCCATGTTCAGGGATTTCTTTCTCGGCTTCGTAAAAATTCACATCCTTTATCACGCTTCCAAGGAGCCCGTCTATGGAGTCGAAATGATAGAGGAACTGGGGCGGCATGGCTATCGACTAAGCCCGGGAACCATTTACCCCACACTACACCGCCTGGCTAAGGAGGGATACCTGTCTACGCAGAGGGAAGTGGTTGACGGGAAGGTCCGCAAATACTACACCATAACCGAGCAGGGGTTAGAGGCCCTTGGCGAAGCGAGAAGGAAAATCACCGAACTGGTCGAAGAAGTAATCGAGGAAAGATTGAATAAATAATGGAACAAGGTGATAGAAAAGGGGTCTGGGGTGTCAGCCGCAATGTCTTCTTCCTCGGCTGGGTAAGCTTTCTCACCGATACCTCCAGCGACGCGATCTTCAACATGTTCCCCCTTTTCCTGGCGCAGGTGCTGGGCGTCGGTGCGACGTTCATCGGCCTTATCGAGGGACTGGGTGACAGCGCCGCCACTGTGCTGAAGCTGGCGAGCGGCTGGGCCAGCGACAAGCTACAGAGGCGAAAAGGGCTTGCCGTCGCCGGGTACACCCTGTCTACGGTGGCCAAACCCTTTCTCCTGCTCGCCACAAGCGGTGCTGCGGCGCTTCTCATTCGATTCTTTGAGCGAGCAGGCAAGGGAATCCGCACTTCTCCCCGTGATGCCCTGGTCGCCGACTCAGCCACGGATGACATAAGGGGGCGCAGCTTCGGATTCCACCGCGCGCTGGATACGGCTGGCGCTATCACCGGCATCGCCATAGCCGCTGTCGTCGTATACCTGTTACAGGGCTGGAACGCAACTCTGTCCTTGTGGAGCTTTCGATGGCTGGTCATCATCGGTGTCATCCCGGCAGTGCTTGCCATCCTGGTCCTAATCTTTTTCGTTCACGAGGGCAGAGCGTCCCAAAACAGGGTAGGGGAAACGGGCGCAGGGCGGGCAGCAGGGAGCTTCGACAGGCGGTTCAAGGTCTTCCTGGGCATAATGCTCCTCTTCACCCTGGGCAACTCCGCCGACGTGTTCCTCATACTAAGGGCAAGCAACATCGGCCTATCCCCGGTCCAAATCCTGCTCATGCTCATTCCGCTGAACCTGGTCTATGCGGCAACCTCCTATCCCTTCGGCCGCCTTTCCGACAGGCTGGGCAGGAAGAAAATCATCATCGCCGGTTGGACTGTCTATGCCCTCACCTATCTCGGCTTTGCCCTGGCAGCACCAGCATGGCATGTGATTTACGTAGTTTTGCTCTTCGCCCTCTACGGTGTGTACTACGGAGCGGCAGA
>CAZYLE010000221.1:0-3020 GCA_964648675.1 uncultured Dehalococcoidales bacterium | reverse complement strand
TCATATTTCGAGCCCAGAAGAGTAATAAGAGAGGCGACCATGAAGAAAGTGTAGATGGAATCCATCTGACCCCATACGGCAAGGTCGAAGATAGTGGCCGGATTAAAAGCATAGATAGCCATGACCGCTACAGACACCTTGAAAGAGCGCCGCTGCCGCAGGAAGTAAAAAATGAGAGCGGCCGTAGCCAGGTCGAACAGGTTCTGGGGCAGCTTTATAAAGAAAGGCAGGCTACCTGGTCCTATTGCCTGGGCCAGTTTGCCGAACACCCAGAAGATATAGGCGTTGAACGGTGGGTAGTCACACCAGTTTGGCGGGTCGTAAAAGCCGTATAGCCCTACCTGGGCAGCGTGGTTATACCAGGCGCTGAAGCATCCTTCATCGATATGGTAGCCGTGGATACGGAAGAGGATGAATCGCGTAATCAGGGAAGCGGCAAGAACCGCGATTACAAGGACAGCCCGGCCGCGAGACCCCGCCAGGTAGCGCCGGAGCTTTGCTAAGGCTCCTGTCTGCATTCTTACATTCCCTCAAATAAGGCTATTGTGCCGTCACTCACTTGCCAAAGGCGTATCCCCTATCAGGCAGGCTCTTGAACAAGGTAAAAGTTACAGGAAGGGCAATGAACCCTAGAAGCTCGACAGTGACCCACCAGATAAACGCATCGCTCAAGAGAATAGCGCCTCGACAAAGCCCTGTGCATCAAATGGAGCCATATCATCTACTTCTTCGCCGGTGCCGATGAAGAGGATGGGGAGCTTTAATTCATCGCAGATGGCCATCACAATACCACCTTTGGCAGTGCCATCAAGCTTGGTCAAAAAAATGCCAGTTACCCCCACTGCATCGGTAAAGTTTCTGGCCTGGGTAAGGCCATTCTGCCCCGTGGTGGCATCAAGCACCAGGATCACCTCGTGCGGCGTATCCGGGCTGCTCCTCGAGGCCACCCGCTTGATTTTCTTCAACTCCTCCATCAGGTTGAACTTGGTGTGGAGTCGCCCGGCAGTATCGATTATAACCACATCAGCGCCGCGGCTTCGCGCCGCCTCCAGGCTATCGAAGACCACCGCCCCGGGGTCGGCACCGGACTGATGTGAGATAACCTCGGCCCCAACGCGCTGCCCCAATATCTTTAGCTGCTCGGTGGCTGCTGCCCTGAATGTGTCGGCCGCCGCCACAATCACCTTCTTGCCCTGCTCTTTCAATGAGTAGGCAAGCTTGGCAATGGATAGTGTCTTCCCTGTGCCATTCACCCCGACCACTAACACCACCGTCGGCCGCGATGAAGACAGTCCTATAGATGCCTTTGCAGGGGTCGCATTCACCCTTAGCATAGACACCATCTCCTCCTTCAGGGCGGAACGTATCTGGTAGCCCTCAGCAAGCCTTTCCCTGCCCATCCTCTCTTTCACCCGTTCCAGGAGCTTAGCAGAGGTAGCAACGCCGACATCGGCAGAGATCAGCAGCTCCTCAAGCTCGTCCCACAGCGTCTCGTCCACAGTGGCACGATCAAAGAGACGCACCACCCTGGTAAACCAGCCCTCTCTGCTGCGCTGAACCGCTTTTTCGAACCTGTTCACCATATCAGACCTCGTTTCGAGGAGTCATGATAGCATGGGAATATAGGAGGGTCAATGAAGTGAACCTCACCTTGAGCCACGGCGAACAAGGAAGAACACTACCATCAAACCAGCGGCCAGAACTGCGCCGCAAACTCCGAACATAGATTCAAAGCCAGCGACTGCGGCAACGCCGCCCATCGCTGTGGCGCCGATGGCCAGCCCTGCCTGGAGAGAACTATTGGCTGCACCCATGGCCAGCCCCCGTGCATTCATAGAGGCAAGGTCGGCCACCAGGGCAAAGCTTGCCGTCACCGCCAGTCCCATACCAAAGCCGAATACAATACCCGCAACCATCAATAGAGGGAAGGAGGTAAGAAAGGAGAAACAGGCAATAGCAGCGGCGCTTATAATAAAACCACAGAGGATGACCATCTCTCGCCCTATTTTGTCGGAGAGAATTCCCGCCGGCGCCCGCAGCAATGCTGAGCTGCCGTACATAGCGGTGATGATTATCCCCGCCTGTGAAGCGGTAATGCCCATTGTCCCCTCGTACAGAGGCGTAAAGGCAACTATCGTGCCAGAGCCAAAAACGATAAACAGCACCGTCAGCAGGCCACCAACGGCGCGCCGTTGCCACAGCCAGCTCCAGGAGCTTTCCCCCACCCCCACGGAGACTGGCTTCTCTGGCATACCCCTCAACCACGGTAGTATAAACAGCAGCCCGATGAGCGCGCTCACACTGCATGCATAGAAGGCGGCATCAAAACCGAAGGAGTTCAGCAGGAAACCGCCGCTGATTGGACCAATGATGAATCCCACCATGATCGCAGTGGTGAACCAGCCCAGGGCCTCCCCCCTCCTTTCCGGCGGCGACATGTCCACTACCAGAGCGTTGGCCGGGGGGATGAACGAGGCCGCAGCCAGGCCATGGATACCTCTCACCAGAATTAGCTGGAATGGGGTGCTCACCACAATGTACAACAACGGGGCGAGAATGGACGTAAGCAGTCCGACAACCATAATGACTCGTCGTCCTACCCTGTCGGAAAGGATGCCGAAGGGGATCATGGTCAGCGCCGATACATAGGAGGATACCCCCACCACCAGCCCGACAATGGCCACCGAGGCGCCGAATGAATCGGCGTATAAAGGAACAACCGGAAAGAGGATGCTGACGCCGATGTGACCGCAGAGGCCGACGACAAACAGAGGGAGCAGCCTCACCATGCCACCAGAACTCATAGCTCCCTTCGTACAAGCTCCTTATAGGCTGTCATTAGCCTCTTGGTTACCTCCCCCGGCTTCCCCAAGCCTACGGGCCTGCCATCAATCATAACTACCGGCACGATCTCTCTTACCGAAGTGGTAATAAAAACCTCATCGGTTCGGAGAAGGTCAGAGGGAGGGATTTCACCCTCCATCGTTTCAATATCTGATTCAAGAGCCAGCTCCAGCACC
>CAZYLE010000220.1:427-3031 GCA_964648675.1 uncultured Dehalococcoidales bacterium | reverse complement strand
GCCCGCAGCGCTGGCCAGAGAGGTATCTGCGAGGCATAGCCTGGGCCATAGAACAGAGCGAAGGGAATAATCATCCATGGGGTGCTCACCCAGGCAAAAATCATAACACCAACGAATTGAAGGACGGCGCCCGCTGCCAGGAGGAGTCTCTTGTCGTATCTGTCACCCAACCACCCGAATCCCAGTCTTCCAGCGAGGCTCAACCCCGTTATTCCGAGCAAGCCCCAGCCGGCAATCTCCCTGGATATACCAACGCTGGTGAGGTAGGGCATCTCATGCACCATTATGGCACTCTGGGCAAGTCCGGTTAGTAAACCGAATACGGTAAGCCACCAGAAGGTGCTGGTTGCTAGCGCCTTCCGTGCAGTGAGATCGGTCGCCTGCGGCGGGTCAGCAGATAATGCGCTCGTTGAGACGGATTCACCAGTAGAACTCTCCGCAGAAGGAGTCTGCTGGCGTTTGCCGTCGGGGACATAGCCGTAAGGTTCCGGCCGGTGTCTGATTAACATGCCGAGCGGTATTCCCACTGCCAGCGTAGCTAAACCGGCGACAACCAGTGAACTGCGCCAACCATACTGAGCGATGAGCCACACCAGCACCGGCCCGACGATCCCAGAGAAAGCATAACCTGCTGACGTGAGGCCGAAAGCCCAGCTGCGCTTTCTGGAGAACCAGTTGGCTACAGCTACGTACTGCCCCATACCAACAGCACAGCTTGCTCCTGTTGAAAGCAGTAAGAAGCTAATATAGAAGAAAAAGAGCGAATTAGTGCGGCTCATCATTAGCAGACTCAGGCCAGAGACCACTATGCCGAATACTATTACTTTCCGCACGCCCAGCTTGTCCATGAAGAAGCCGATCAATGGTGCTAGTGCACCTGACTCGACGCTTCGCAACGAGAATGCTAGTGATACTGTTGCTGCGCTCCAGTTGAACTCTTCGGCAATCGGATTGAAGAAGGAGGTGAAGCCGTAGTAGGCAATGCCGCCGCATATGAGGAACATAACGAAGGAGGCAGCTACAATCCACCACCCGTAGAAGACCCCACTTAGCTGTCTCCGCATCGGTATGAAACGTTTCACTGCTTCTATAAGATTAAATTTATGATCGCTATTGTCAATAATATGCTTTAAAGACCCTTCATGCCAAACATGATAATATTTACAGGCTTCCGTTTACGTACATTTGTTGAGGCCCATAACCAGCATATTATCCGCTCCAAGCCAATAAGGGCGGATAATATACCGAGTATCACCAGTGGTATCCTGTAGTTGTGGAGATGACCACCGGAATAACAATTGAGCAAACAGCAACAAAATATAGGCGATAAGCTCCCTTATCCTGGTAGACCTCTTTTCTTTACAGTAGATAATAACCATATTCTAATTCTACTACTAGCCCTGTCAAGGGCAGGATACCACATGATGTCCTGTGACTTAACATGGCGCCCGCTGCCGGACAGTGCCATGTATGCTGGTGAAATCAGGGAGAACTTCGTCTTCAATGCCGATGTTGCGTCGGCAGCGGTGATCGGGTATGCCCCACGCATGTTGAAGTAACAAAACTGACATTTGTGTAATGATACCCTGCGGATAGACAGATATCTTCGAAGGGAACCCCTAGGACAAAGCTCAGCGACCTTCTTCTAGATCTCAACTAATATCCACATTATTAACAGTTCCCCAACTCATTTGAGTAAAGGTTACTCGCTAAGATCGGGGAGAAGCGAATCCATCCCCATAGTGGTTACTGCACGGTTGAAAAGCGCTAACCACCAGAAAATATCACGGCTTTTTATGGAGTTGCGTAGCCTTCGCATGCGTACATCCCGTTCATCAGCACTCATGTTGTATGCCTTGTGAATTGTATTAGCTACTTCCTCAATATCGTAAGGGTTTACGATTAGAGCATTTCTCTGTAGTTGAGCCGCGGCACCGGCAAATTCACTTAAGATTAAGACGCCATTACAATCTGTATTGGCAGCACAATATTCTTTTGCTATCAAGTTCATGCCATCTTTAAGCGGTGTAACTAAAGCTATATCAGCAGCACGGTAGTATGCCAGGAGTTCGGTACGCTCCAAATTGCGGTACATATACTGTATCGGCATCCAACCGGACCTGTTGAATTTACCATTAATCTCTCCAACCAGGCCATCAACCTCAGCCTTTAATTTTTGGTACTCGGGGACATCCTCACGGCTCGGGACTGAGATTTGGATCAGTGTAATCTTTCCTCGTAACTCCTCAAAGCGCTCCAGGGCATTACTAAATGCTCGCAACCTGAGCGGAATACCTTTGGAGTAATCCATACGGTCTACACCTAATATGATTTTAACATCGGGCAGAGCTTCGCGGATCTGGACAACTCTTTCCGTTGTCATCTTATCTACTGCCAATCTGGAAAAGGCATTAAAGTCAATACTGATCGGAAAAACACCTATATGATTTGCGCGTTCGGGTCTAAGGATTGTGGATAACTGTCTTCTGGCATCCACACTCCATCCCCTGACCATTGATTCAACACAATGAATAAAGTTGTTTCTGTCACGCATAGTCTGGAAACCAACGAGGTCGTATTCAAGTAAAGCTCTCAGGATTTGCC
>CAZYLE010000220.1:0-417 GCA_964648675.1 uncultured Dehalococcoidales bacterium | reverse complement strand
CAAGGAAGTTTTTTAAAGATATCCAATGGGGGAAATGGCGTATGAAGGAAAAAGCCAATCTGTCGCTCCGCTGCCATAGCCCTTAATGCTTCTGCAACAAGCAGCAGATGATAGTCATGAACCCACACAAAGTCATCAATGCTGGTGTTCTCAGCTATCACCTGTGCGAATTTTTTATTAACCTGCTGGTAAGTAACCCAAAATTCTGGATTGAAGTTGCAGCGCGAGTGAAAGTCATGAAAGAGAGGCCATATAGTTTCATTGGAGAATCCGTAGTAGTATCCGTTTACTTCATCTTCAGTAAGCATTACTGGCTTTAAGGTATATCCTATATTTCTACTGGCTATGGTTAATTGCTCTTTTAATCCTTCTTCTTCAGAACAACCAGGCCAACCAATCCACAGCCCACCATGTTCC
>CAZYLE010000219.1:0-3031 GCA_964648675.1 uncultured Dehalococcoidales bacterium | reverse complement strand
CCGCACATGACAAGCGGTGCCCAGGCACACACTAATCAGATGCCGCCCTATCGGGGTCAAGCTCATAGCCTTATAAAAGCTGGCTATCCGATACATGCGGCTTACGGGAATCCCTAGCCTTTCACTGATCCGCATCAGGGCTTCTTTTGGCAACCAGCCATATTCACGCTGGACGTCAAGCAAAATCTGTATCAGCGCTCCATCTTCATTGGCATAGCGGTCTACTATCTGGTCAACCCTGTCAACTTGTTGTACTGCCATTACATCCTCCTGCTCCCTATTAGCTAGGCGTTCCCCCATTTTCCCCACCAATCACCTTTATTATCTCGTCCCCCTTCTTGATTATCCTTCTTGCCGGCACAGTTGTCGCCGGGCATATGTTCCAGCAGATGCCACACCCAGTACATTTATCTAAATCAACATAGCGCGGCTTTTTTCTAATCTTGACCTTAAAATTGCCCACATATCCCGAGACCTCAACAACCTCGCTATAGGTCATTAGATTTATAAAGGGATGCTGCCCCACCGAGGTCATCTTTGGGGTGAGGATACAAGCGGCACAATCCAGTGTAGGAAAGGTCTTATCGAATAGCGCCATGTGCCCACCAATTGATGGCTCGCGCTCCACCAAGTAAACTTGGTGCTCACCATCGGCAATCTCAAGAGCAGCTTGTATTCCGGCGATCCCCCCTCCTATCACCAGGACATTGGGATTAACCGGTACTTCTTTGGTCTCCAGAGGCTGATGGTAGTAGACCTTCCTTACCCCCCCACTTACCAATGCCTTAGCCTTCTCAGTGGCCATCTTTTTGTCTGTGTGGACCCAGGAGCAGTGCTCTCGTATATTGACCTGCTCAAATAGATACTGATTCAATCCTGCCTCCTGACAGGCATGGCGGAAGGTACGTTCATGCATCCGGGGCGAGCAAGAGGCATCCACCACCCGAGTAAGCCCCAGTTCTTTTATGTCCTTTTTGATAAGCTCCTGTCCTGGATCGGAGCACATATACTTGTAATCACGAGCCACCACTACACCTGGAAGGCTTTTGGCGAATTCGGTTACCGCCGCAACATCAACGATGTTTGAAATATTGGTGCCACAATGACAGATATAGACGCCTATCCTTGGTTCCATTTTTTTACCCCCCAGTAATAACTACTTATACCTTGACAGTACCTTGTCCGCTGAGACTATCCCTTTCTCCATACCAAGCTCCTTGGTGTCCACCCCCATGGCCAGACCCAGCAGTTGGGTAAAGAAAAGGACTGGGATATTATAATTCTTCTTGAACTTCTTATTTACTTTCCCCTGGTATACATCCAAGTTTGTTTGGCACAGTGGGCAGACTGTAACGATACACTCGGCGCCGCCAGAGACGGCGGAATCGAGCAGCTTGTTTATTAGCCCTAAAGCGACACCCTCCTCGGGGATAATCAATGAGCTACCACAGCAACGGCTCTTCAATGGGAAGGGGGTTGCTATGGCACCAAGGCACTTAATGAAGTTGTCCAACGACTGTGGACATTCGGGATCATCAAACCCCTGACCGGGGCGAACTATCTGACAACCATAGTAAGGAGCTACCTTCAATCCACTGAGCTTCTTTTCGACCTTAGCCTCAATTTCACCAACACCTACTTCATTTATCACAACCTCAAAGAGGTGGCGTACCCTTACCGTTCCATGGTATTCCAAGCCGCCAGCGGCCAACGCCTCGCCTACCTCAGCCCTCACATGGGGATACTCCTTGATGTTGGAGTTAGCTTTGCTTAGTACTACATAGCACGCGCTACAGGGAGTCACTAAGTCAAGCCCTCTTTCTTCTGCCAGCGCCAGATTGCGTGCTGCGACGCTAAGTGAGACAAGATCATCGATTGAGCTATAGGGTGTAGAGCCACAACAGTTCCAATCCTCAAGCTCGATTAGTTCTATATCAAGAGCCTTGGCCACCGCCTGCGAAGATCGCCCATAGGCTTCTGCTCCTCCATCTGAGGAAGAACATCCCGGAAAGTAACTATAGTATTTCAATGATCACCCCCTATAGCCTCAGCCTTATCTATAGCCTCCGCCTTATCAATGATGGCTTTGAGTCCTTTCATGCCCTTTACCTTGGTAGGTCGAAGTGCCAGGCGCCCATGTGAATATAGCCCCAAGGCCACCGGCAGCATTCCAAAAAGCTCAAAAGCCCGCAACGGGTTCAATAGGTTAGCTCTACTCGGCAGGTAAAACCTCATAGCTCTGATATAATATCTGACCATAAAGCCAAACTCATGAACACGCCCATTGCTCTTGATGGAATCGACAAATGTCCGATACATGAGTGGGGTACGCGTTCGCTTGGTGTCTACCCCGTGACGAATAGCTAAGCACTCCAGAGCGTGCATGAGCTCAGTTATCTTAATCTCCCTGGGACAACGCACCGTGCAGAGATAACAAGAGGCGCAATACCACATCGAATTGCTACATAAGGCTTCGTCTCGCATGCCTGCACGCACCAGGGCTATCATCTGCCGAGGAGGATAATCCATTTCATTGGCATTGGGACAAGAACCGCTGCATGTACCGCACTGTATGCAAAGCTTGACACCCTCACCACCTGGAATAGATGCAAGTTCTTCTAAGAAAGTCTTATCAATGCTTTTTTGCACCACCACACTCATATGAAAACACCCCCTTGAATTAAAAATCCCTTTTTCCGTACAAAAAGGGATGGCCGGCCACTGCTAGCGAACCGACCAACCCTTTTTTTAAAATAGCCTCGATATCATCTCGCTATGTTTTATATTCGGCAACGATAGCCCCAACACGAGCGCTCAACTCAATATTTTGTCGAGCCTCACATCCCCCCTGGACATCTAATTGTACTTATTAAGAACCTCTTCGACGTAGCCACCACTCAACTTGCCGTGAGCCTCACCATCAACCACCATCACCGGCCCCAGGGCACAGCAGCCGAGGCAATTTACCCGCTGCAGGGTGAACAGCCGATCTGCAGTCGTTTCGCCATCCTTAATGCCCAGAACCTGCTCC
>CAZYLE010000218.1:0-3040 GCA_964648675.1 uncultured Dehalococcoidales bacterium | reverse complement strand
CCTCTGTACTCGCCTGGCCCCCCTCTAGCATGGATTCAATTTAATTACAATCCGAGCCACAGGTTCCCTTTATGTCATTGCGAGGAGCGACAGCGACGAGGCAATCTCGGTGAGAGTGTGGAGGAGGGGTGTCACCACTTCCCCACGCCACCGGGATTGCTTCGCTGCGCTCGCAATGACATAATGAAGTACGTAAGATTTCTTGAGCGTCGGAGCGCCTCGCAATGACATCGGGGCAGGGCTTGACCACCCCACCCTCTCCTTGTTATACTTGCGAAAGCCAATAGTAGCAAATCAAAAGGGAGGAAAAGAATGCAACACAAGGCCCTCACCATGATGGATGCCCTCTTTCCCCGGGCAACAATTGCGCGCGACATCCTTCTCATCCTCAGTTTCGGCGCCGTTACCGCCTTCTCTGCCCAGGCCGCATTTTATATTGGTCCTGTCCCCATTTCCGGACAGACCTTCGCCGTGCTGCTGGCCGGCGCCCTTTTGGGCAGCAAGCGTGGCGCGCTGAGCCAGCTTACCTATCTCAGCGCTGGTGCGTTGGGCGCCCCCATATTTGCCGGATGGCACGGAGGCATAGCTCACCTTCTTGGTCCCACCGGGGGCTATCTCTTGGGCTTCGTGGCTGTTGCCTTTGTGGTCGGCTTCCTCGCCGAGCGGGGCTGGGACCGCCGCTTGTGGACCATGGCACTGGCCATGCTCATCGGCAACGCTCTGCTGTATGTGTTCGGCCTGGCCTGGCTGGCCAGATTCGTTCCGTCAAGCTCGGTTTTAACTGCGGGGCTCTATCCGTTTATCCCCGGCGACTTGCTCAAGATCGCGATGGCGGCTGCGGCAGTGCCCTCAGGGTGGGCAGTGCTGAACCGATTTGGTAGCGCGAGGCTTTAGCCTCGCCCATTGGCGACCCTAAAGGGTCGCGCTACGAAATTAGGAGGAGGTGAGAACCATCGATATCACCTGGCTGGGCCATTCTTGCTTTATTATCAAGGGGAAGGATGCCACCATCCTTACCGACCCTTATGATGAGACTATCGGCTACTCACTGGGCAAGCCAGCGGCAGACATCGTGACCTCCAGCCACCCCCACCCCGGGCACGGCTTCACCTCAGGCGTCGATGGCGTGTCAAAGGTTCTTCATGGGCCAGGTGAATATGAGATCTGCGGCGTTTTTATAAACGGTATCAGCACCTTTCATGACACTGAGAGAGGGGCAGTAAGAGGAAGGAATACCGCCTACCTCATCGAGATGGATGAGGTGATATTGTGCCACCTTGGCGACCTGGGGCATCCCCTCTCTCCGGGACAGGTGGAGGAGATGAGCAGCGTTGAGGTGCTGCTGCTGCCTGTGGGCGGGGTCTCCACCATCGATGCCGCCACTGCTGCGGAAACGGTGCGGCAGCTCCAGCCAAGGATAGTCATCCCCATGCATTTCCACACCAAAGCGCTTCGCTTTGAGCTGGAGCCGGTGGATAGCTTCTTCAAGGAGATGGGGATAAAAGCCGATCTGGCGGCCCAGCCAAAGCTCTCCATAACCAAAACCAGCCTCCCCGAGGAGACCCGCGTGGTGCTGCTGGACTACCGCGGGTAGCCTGTCATAGCGAATCTCATACCGAACGCAGGTTATTGGGGAAATGTCGACAGGCTCATACTTCGAGGCCGAAGTGTCGGCCGACCTGTCGGCCCAGGCTCAGTACAGGCCCTAGCCATCTCCTGTCAAGGGAGAGGGTATATCATATTAATGTTAGATGTTTTAGAGGCTCATCCCAGGGCAACCGTGATACAATCGTCTTGCACCCGTTCCACCTCCTTTCTTTGAGTTTCTTGCTTTTCTACCCAAAGTACAGCGGTTGATGGGTGCTTTCAAATACCCCTTTTCACACTTAAGAGTATAGGGCCAACGAGTACACGCGGTTGACAACCTGGCGAAATACGCGTATGCTGCTTATCCATAAATTTGACGGCGGCGGTCGTTATTTGTTGAAGGGGGCACAGGGGCCTTTGGTAAATATCATTAACGGAGGTGGATCGAATGGCTATTTATGTGATGCTGACCACGCTTACCGATGACGGGAGAAAGACCATCAAACAGAACCCGGAGCGAATAAAGGAGGTAAACAAGGAAGTCGCAGGCATGGGGGCGAAGATACTGGCCCAGTATGCCCTCCTCGGCCCGTACGATTTCGTGAATATTCTGGAAGCCCCCAGCAATGAGGTTATAACCAGGGTAGCGATAGAGCTCGGCTCCAGGGGCACCCTGGGGACGCTGACCATGGCCGCTATGACCCTGGACGATTTTATAAAGGGAGTAAAGAAGTAACCCTGTTCCAATAAGGCCCTTGTGCTCCCTCCCAACTGTGATAATGAGTTGGTTAGTGAAGTTCAGCAATTATATAGCGCTTATTTTAATTATCCTGGTCCTCTTGGTAGGCAGTTCATGCTCATGTGGTGGAGATGGAGGAACGCCCACGCCCAGCCCCACGGCTGGCGTCACGGCGACGCCAACCCCCGGCCCAACGGCCAGCCCCACCCCGATCACCGAGTACCTGGAGTACATGGACGAGGAAAACGGTTTTGCCATACTGTACCCGCAGGGGTGGGGGGTTGAATCGTCAGAGGATATACTGGCTCTATTTTTAGGTGGCGAGTCAGACCCTATCTGTGCCCCGCAGGTCCAGGTCACGAACGAAGAGCTGTCCCAGCCGGTGGATGTTCACGCTTGGTTCGAGGAAATGAAGGGAAACTACAATGCTGCCGGGGGATACACCCCCATCTCCGAGGAGGACGTGACGGTTGACGGCTTCCCGGCAATCAAGCACGTGTGTCTAATTGCTGTGACCGAGGACGTAGATTTCCAGGCGGTGCTGCTCTATGTGGTTGAAGACGCCGATGGCTGGACTGTCTTATGCCTGTGTCGGTCGGACTGCTGGAGCCAGTATGAGACTACCTTCGACACGATGATAGACAGTTTCCAGCTTCTCGAGTAGGTGATGGGGCACGATAAGGAGTAAGTTAATGACGCTCAGCAATTCTATAT
>CAZYLE010000217.1:1860-3052 GCA_964648675.1 uncultured Dehalococcoidales bacterium | reverse complement strand
TCAAAGGCTCGTCGCAACTCCTCTTCAGTGACTTCACGCGCTAGATTGCCGACATGGATATTCAAATCGCCCCCTTCTTTGGGCAAAAGCCCAATTGGCATATCAGTACACACGAAACGATTAGACGATCTCTACCAGATGGATGTCAATAGTCAGGTCTTTCCCCGCCAGAGGGTGGTTGGCATCCAAGGTCACGATAGATTCCGAGACATAGGTGACCCTTACCAGAAGCCTTTCACCGTCCTCTTCATATACCTGCAATTGCTGACCGACCTCCGGTTGAAGGCTCGTCGGGAATTGATCCCGATCTACCGCGAGCACCAGCTCCTTAGAGTATGGACCGTACACTTTATCCGCGGGGATTTTGATGTTTCTCCATTCGCCTGGATTCATCCCCACTACGGCTTGTTCAAAGTCCGCGATAAGCCGACCCTCGCCTATCGTGAATCGCAGAGGTCGGTTATCAATGGAAGTGTCAACTATCGTACCGTCCTCCAATCTGCCCGTATAGTGAACCTTGACAGTATCACCATGTTTTGCCTGTGTCATTGACGCCTCCTTTGGCCCAAAGGCACGTTAGTCACCCGGGATAGGACTGCGTAAGACAACAGAACAGTTGACGAGGAGGAACGAAGAATGGGCACATTCACACATGCCCATTCCCTTCTTGTCGCTACCGCCTAACGGTGGCGTAGCAATCCGAGCAGTACACCGGTCGGCCGCTTCGGGGCTCGAATGGCACCTGGCAGTCTTTGCCGCAAGAGGCGCAGACAGCAGGATGCATCTGCCTCTCTCGGTATCCTTCGCCATAGCCCCCGACGCGCTGTCGTTTTCTGGCTGCTCGGCAGTCAGGACAACGCTTGGGCTCATTGACGAAGCCTCTGCTGGCGAAGAACTCCTGCTCCGACGCGCTGAAGGTGAAATCTGCGCCGCAATCCGAGCAACTGAGAACCCTATCGGCGTAGTCCATGGACGACCTCCTTTCGTACCAACCATTCGGAGTTTGATCATCCATGGCCTGGGGAATGCTTGAGGAATTGAACAGGTCGAGGACTGGCAAACTTCTAACAGGTTGTTGTAAACATAATACAATATGCTCGCAATTTGTCAAGCATCAAGAGGCTGTGTGCAACCAGCAAAGGAACCTTCCCCATTCGACGTACAGAATGTGCTATCTGGAAGGTGGCAGGTT
>CAZYLE010000217.1:615-1850 GCA_964648675.1 uncultured Dehalococcoidales bacterium | reverse complement strand
AACCGATCGCTCTTATACTAATATTAGCCTCAAGGTAGGAGATGGTCAGAATACTGGATTTGAGCGTACCTACAGAAGCTGGTCCCAGCGAACCCATACCGGTGAAGGTCAGCCACGAGGAACATGGGCAAAGCGTCGAGCTAATGAAAATGCTCTTCGGTTGCAGTGAGCAGGACTTGCCTGGGGGACTAGGCTGGGCCAATGATACGGTGAACATGATCGCCCACGCTGGAACTCACGTCGATGCACCGTGGCACTATTCCCCCGTCTGCGAAAAGAAGAGAGCCAGGACGATCGATGAGATGCCCTTGGAATGGTTTTTCGGCGACGGCGTGGTGCTCGACATGAGACACAAGCCGCGTGGCTCCGGTGTCACCGTTGATGACCTTCAGCAAGCCCTGGCAAGAATCAACTATGAGATCAAGCCCTGGGACATCGTACTGATACAGACCGGTGCCGACAAATCGTGGGGGAAACCGGAATACTTTGATGCTGGCTGCGGCATGACCCGTGATTCTACCCTCTGGCTAATAGATCAAGGCGTCAGAGTCATGGGGATTGATGCTTGGGGCTGGGACCGGCCTTTCTGGGCGATAAAGGAAGAGTTCTCCCGGACAGGTGACAAGGGCGTGCTTTGGGGCGCACACTATGCGGGCATAGACAAGGAATACTGTCACATAGAGAAGCTGGCCAACCTGGACCAGCTTCCATACCCCTTCGGTTTCAAAGTGGCCTGCTTCCCAGTGAAACTAACCGGTGGAAGCGCAGGCTGGAGCCGTGTTGTCGCCATATTGGAGGATTGACTGCAGCCTCAGGCATTCTTCCATGGATAGCGACCTAATGGACTTGAATACAGCTTAGGCGTAAGAGGATGATAACATGATTGGCGCCTACGAATTTGGCTGGATCGTAGTAGACGGGAAGGAATATACGAGCGACATTATCATCGCCCCGGGCAAAGTGCATGATAGTTGGTGGAGAAAGGAAGGGCATAGCCTCTGTATCGAGGACATAGAATCCGCTTTGAAAGAGGAGCCGGATATAGTGATAGTAGGTACTGGGGTGGATGGACGAATGAAGGTTCCGGATGCGACAAGGAAATACATAGAGTCCAAGGGAGCGGATCTAATAGTAGAGCGAACCAAGAAAGCTTGCGAGCTGTACAACCAGGTCTCGAAGAATGTAAGAGTGGTAGCAGCTTTACATTTGACTTGCTAGGGTGGCAGCTATGCGAG
>CAZYLE010000217.1:0-605 GCA_964648675.1 uncultured Dehalococcoidales bacterium | reverse complement strand
TGCTAACATTTGGCTAACAGGGAATTGGGGAGATAGACGTTATCAGGGATACGTGGGTAAGCCAATGTGATATAATAGACAGACAAGCAATGTCAGAACGATGATTCCGCGGCTGCTTCAAACAAAGTAATATGCAATGTTATCCTATACTCGTCATGCGAGAGAGAGAATGCAGCAGCGAGGAATTACAGAGGAAGAGGTGCAATACTGCCTAGACAATTTCCATACATCCTACTCTGACCGTGCGGGCAACATGGTCTACAAAGTGGATCTCCAGAGTGGCAGACATATTAAAGTGGTTATCAAGGCAAATTCAGTTGACCCAAGAATAGTAATTACGGTAGCGGACTAGAAAGGGGTCCAGACCACTATGGAGTTCAAACATGACCAGCAAGCTGATGCTGTTTATGTGCGTCTATCCTCGCAGCCCTATGCTTATGGAAGGGACTTGGATGATGATCGACGCATCGACTATTCATCGGATGACACCCCGGTCGGAATAGAATTACTATCTGTGAGCACAGGTGTGAACGTTGACGGACTGCCCTTCGCAGACGAAATAGCCGAACTACTAGAACGTAGCGGGATCAAGGTCTACGCAATTG
>CAZYLE010000216.1:0-3060 GCA_964648675.1 uncultured Dehalococcoidales bacterium | reverse complement strand
CTTCAGAATTTGAGCTTTCATTTTAATCCCCATCGCATTTCAATAGCAGGCGTATTTGTGTAATTATAAGGGTTACAACTCATCAATGCGAGGGTTATTTCGGTACAAAGCTTGCCGGCTCATAAAGTGGATAGGGTTGTGGGCTCAGACAGGCGGATTGTTATGATATTGGAGAAGGCACTCGGCATACGGGATTGCTTTTTAAATTAACAACATGATAAATTGTTGAGTCATAATTCGACGCGTTTGTTGAATGCTATGGTGAAAGGGTAGAATAGTCGCCAGGAGGGGAAGCAGTCACCACCTGATTGCTTTTACAGGAGGTGGTTGAGTATGGGGACTGCTGAGGATCCAGCGCTGTTGAAAGGGGGAAGCATGTCGGAACGGCATCGCCACGAGAAAGCGGAGAAGCAGGAGAAAGAGGAAGAGAAGCAGGAGAAAAGCTGGGAAGAGAAGTGGCGGCGTGACCCGCTTAATGTTGTAACATGGGCTTTGGTCCTCCTGTGGCTCGGGGTGGTATTGCTAATAGTAGCCACGGGCGTGGATGCGCAGTTTGCGTGGTGGAAAACCTGGGCCATGTTCTTCGTGGGGGCAGGGATTATTTTGCTGCTACAGGTAGTTATCCGCCTGGCCGTGCCGTCACTCAGACGGCGGGTGATGGGGGGTGTTATACTGGGGTTGATATTTGTCGCCGTAGGTCTGGGTGGTGTAGTGGGTTGGGTCTGGGTATGGCCGGTGGCGGTGATTGCCATTGCGCTTATGATACTGATTTACGGATTGGTGGTGCGTCGCCGATGACCGAGACTGTGGACAGCAGTATGCTGACCTGGAGGCACGGCTGGTTGGCCTCGATGGTGGGGGTCTAAAGGCGGTCGACGCCGAAAGTGATGAGCTCGCCCCAAAAGTAGCTCCAGGTAGTCCACCAGCGGTCGCGGCCGATGCAGCGAAAATACGGGGCGCGAAAGGCGCGAATCAGGTCGCCTATCTTGTAGCGGGGTAGGATAGGGGTGGAGACGATGAGACTGCCAATCTCGCCGCGCCGCATCTTGTGCAGCATCTTGATGCCGGAGCGGGTCTGCACCTCGAAGAAGAAGAGGTCATAATTCGGCACCCAGGCGCGGTACTTGTCTCTCTGCTGGCCGAACATGCCCTCGGTAGCGCCGTAGATCTCGCGGATTACAACTGGCCCGTACAGTGCCCTGAGCGCCGGCTCATAGTGGGTATTGATGCCCGGCACGCTGCCCAAAGTCATGACCTGCACCTTCCACAAGTCCCTGGGATATACGCCGTGGGCGCGACGCAGGTAGCGGGCAAAGAGAATGGCGGTTGTCGCCACACCACCGACCAGGGTGACGTTTTCATCCTTGCATTTTTGATAGGCCAGTTCGAAACGCGCCTCCCAATCGCGGATTGTCTTACCCCCACCCAGGGCATCGATATCATCCTGCGTTGGAAGCGAGCGAATAGGCGTGAATGCCGATACATGCTTGACGTATATACCTGAGCTATAGCCGTATTCAAGCTCAAGCTTCCCCATCTGTACCTTCCCCACTGCCGACGGAAAGTTCAGGTTCAAGTTGACCCCTTCAAATAGGTCGTAGCGGCCAGTGGTGTCCACATAGTTCATCATCGCTCGTCCGGCATGGATGCGCATGCCCAGGTCGGTGGGAGTCATTGGTATGAACTTGGACTCGCCTTTTGTCGTGCCGCGGGTGATAGCCCAACCGATAGGCTCTTCATTGAGTAGCAACTTCATCTCTCCAGCCATCACTCGCTCGATAAGCGGCTTGTAGTCTTCATAGGTGGCAACCGGAAAGGCACGACGGTAGTCATCAGTGTTCTCTATTTTGGCCGCCATGTGCTGTGCGCCGTAATCCGTATCGGCATAGCCCTGGAGGAGATGTCTCAGTACAGCCTGTTGTGCCTTTGACGGGTCCGCTACAGCTTCATGCCACGGCTGCAGGAATGCCTTCAGACCCTCGGTTGCCGCCTGAGTATTGCTGCCAATCATCGATGTATATGCTCTATTGCGTTACTATGGTGTGAGATGCTTCCGCTGGGTACTGCGAGGGCTCTTGGTCGCCTTCATTTCTGCGGTGCTTGGCTGGTGCCTTGCTTGCCCTTTTGCGTCGGAGAGGGTGCTTGCTTATCCACAAACCCCTAAAGGAGTTTCGATCCAGCAGGTGCCTGACATCGGCTACATCGAGAAGGTCCTTGGACACATTGCTTTCAAAGTAGGCCACCTCGACGTGTTTGCCCATGTTTTTCACCGCCTGGAGGGCATAGGCGAAGTCCGAGTCCCCACTCACCAGCACAGCTATGTCGTACAGGTTGTTCCAGGCAAAAAGCAGCAGGTCGGTGGCAAGCATAACATCGATACCCTTTTCTACCGGTATACCCTGCGCCAGCTTGGTGCTCCCCAGTCGCACCTCTAAATATGGCGTTTCGCGAAGTGCATTGAGGAAGTCCTGCTGCTCGCGGTGGCCCTCCACCCGCTGGCCTGGCTCTTGCAGCACATTGTAATAGTATACGCGGAACAGGCGTCTCTCCCCACAGAGCTTACTGGCGAAATTGGCGAAGTTGAGGTCATAACGCCGTAAGTTAGAGCGCAGGGCATGATACAGATTGCTTCCATCTATGAATATTGCCACTCTATCTTCCATCAAGCTTCCCTCCTCAACAGATACTAAACCATATCTACGTTACTGGCAACTTCTTGAAAAGGATTATACTGCACGATTTCCATCTCGTACAGTTAGGTAAAATCTTAACATAATCGTCATTGCTCGTCGAAGTAATGCACACTCGTCGTGATATTTAGAGTACAGATACATTTTGTGCCATTCTGAGGCGAAGGCGAATAATCTCAATAGACAGAGATTCTTCGGTCGCTTCACTCCCTCAGAATGACATATGGGTAGGTTGGAGCATCTGCTCCAACCATGCTTAGAGCATACGCTCTAGGCATTTCCTGAGTTTGCCGAAGGATGAGGGTGAAGTTTCCTCCTCCACCGAGATTGCTTCGTCGCTTAAGCGCCTTGCAATGACATCTGGGGGACA
>CAZYLE010000215.1:549-3071 GCA_964648675.1 uncultured Dehalococcoidales bacterium | reverse complement strand
GCCCAAAGGGAGTTTCTTTTTCCCATAGTATGATATTGAGCCACGAGGATCAAGGCTAAAAGCAACCCTGCTGAGGCGAGACCTAAGACGAAAAATAGCCTATCCGCTAAAAGACGCAACAGGAAGAAAAGGGCTATTAGGATCACTACACCAGGCAGGCCCGCGAAGGCGAGACTATAGAGAGGGGAACTTTTCTCCTCTTGGGAGTCAACTAGAGAATAGACGCCGGCGATGGTCAGAAGAAGGAGCATCCCCCCCATGGTCCAGGGGGTCGATATATAGAGAGTGGTGAGGGAGCCGAAGGCCACAAAGGAGACGATATTTGTGGGCAGCCTTATCAAGCAAGAGAGGGCTAACCCCAAAAGGAGCAGGCTCACCAGGGTACCCGTTCTCTGATAGTAGACCTCTTCCACCTGCCTCCCTCAACGCACATAGTGCAGATCCCGCTACTTTTACCATTTTAGAGCCCTCATTTGTCCTTGTCAAACGGTATGATATAATCTTTTGCATGGAGAATGTGGCATGATTATCCTTTACTCCCTACTCGGTTTGCTCACCGGCGCTTTTCTTAACCTCGCCGCTGACGAACTCCCCCAGCGCCGCTCCCTCGGCTTGCCCCGCTGCCCCTACTGTGGTCAAAACCACCTGCCTCCAGAGTGGATGGCCGTTTTCAGTTTCCTCCTCTTGAGAGGACGGTGCCAACATTGCCAGGCCCCCCTCTCCTTTCGTCGGCCCCTCTTGGAACTGGGAACTATGCTCGCCTTCACCTTCCTCTGGCAGCGGTACGGCCCAACCCCTCTACTCCTTCTCTTCACTTTCTATATCTGCACCCTCTTTTTGGTCCTGGTCATCGACTTGGAACATCGGCTCATCTTGAATGTGGTGATCCTCCCTGCCATCCTCATGGCGGGGATAGGGAGTTCACTATCCCCAGACCCAGGCCCTCTGCGCGCCCTGGCTGGGGGGGTAGTTGGCTTCGCCTCATTCTACCTCATCGCCCTGGCGCGAAAGGGAGGGATGGGGGGCGGAGATGTGAAACTGGCGGCCTTCATCGGCCTGGCCACGGGGTTCCCGTCGGTAATCATAGCCCTCCTCATCGCCATCCTGGCAGGCGGGGCTACGGCTCTCGTCCTGGTGCTCACTCGGATCAAAGGTTTGAAGAGTTACATCCCTTACGGCCCCTTTCTAGCGGTGGGGGGGCTGGTGGCCCTTATCTACGGCCCTCAGATCGTGGATTGGTATCTAAGGTTCTATCATTAAGCACCTCCTCGCCAAGTGCAGGTGCAAACTTGCGACCGACGGCCGACTTCGATGTGAGAGGGTTCTGGGAGCGGTATGCTAAGGAGATAGAAAGGGCCGTCCAAGCTAGAATAGAAGAGAAAGAGGTTACGGAACGCTAATTCAAGTGGTGTTAGCGGCCACATCGTGGCTGATGATTCCCCTTGGCTGGCTGCCAGGCCACAGGGGGCAACGTCGCATTAGCGGTCACCTTGGAAGTGCCGTTACCTACGTAGCGATCGCTATAGGGGGCATGGCCTGGATCACTATGCCGCTCCTAGAGCAACCTCGCTTCATCGGTTCGCCGCGGATGGGACTGGGGGTTGTGGGAACATCGCTTGTGGCAGCCGGGGTGATATTGTGGGGGTGGAGTGCGCGTACCCTCGTACCTTCGGTTGGTTGGAACGACGAGATTAACCCGCAGTACCTTGTGACTCATGGTCCTTACAGGCGAATGCGCCACCCTATCTATGTGGGAGTGGTTACCCTTATGGTCGGCTGGATTCTCCTAAATGGCGCTCTCTATTCGCTACTGCTCTGCCCAATCTTCTATCTATTGTTCCGCTTTGAGGCATATCTGGAAGAGAGCCGAGTACTGGGACCGAAGTTCGGCCACGAATTCCAGCAGTACAAGGAGCAGGTGCCTGCCTTCTTCGGGCGTGTCGGGATGGCTATCCTGACATTGATATACTTGCTCTTTGTCGTTACAGTTGCACTGGGGTTTATGCCCACCGCTGGTTAGATAGTCAAGAGAGCACTTCCACCAACACGGGCTTTGTGGCTTACTTCGTTCGCCTTAATGGTAACGCACTTCGCAAAGCCCGGGAACCCTAGCCGAAAGAGCGATAAAAAAGCGCGCAATCGACATTAAGTCTTAAGGAGAAAAAACGAAGGAGGACTTATGGCTAAGAGGCGCAAAACCGCGCGAGAGAAGTTGGAAGTAGAGCAAGAGCCCAAGGTGGTTGATGACCCTCGGGGACGAGGAAAGATGCTTATCCCCAAGCCCCTCGATGTCGATGCCTTAATGCGTAAGATACGAAAAGGGAAACTGGCTACTGTAGCCCAGGTCAGAGATCGGCTGGCGAAAGATTTCGATGCCGATTTCACTTGCCCCCTGACGGCTGGGATCTTCATGCGCATTGCTGCCGAAGCAGCAGAAGAAGACTTAAACAAAGGAAAGAAACGAATAACACCATATTGGCGGGTGATTAAGGCCGACGGCAGCGTCAACGAAAAATTCCCCG
>CAZYLE010000215.1:314-539 GCA_964648675.1 uncultured Dehalococcoidales bacterium | reverse complement strand
GCATACTATCCTACCCGGCGAGGGCAAAAAGCCACCACAGGTAAAGGAGTTCGAAAAATCTTTACAGAAACTGTGAATCGCGATGCCCGCTCAAACGGTGCCCTTGCAATTCGCTACACCCACACCGTGCAAAAAGACAAGAATCGAGAGGAGGTGAGAAATGGAAGTCAAATACACCCCCCAGGGGGAACCGGGCAAGACCTGTGCCGACTGCAAATTCTACAC
>CAZYLE010000215.1:0-304 GCA_964648675.1 uncultured Dehalococcoidales bacterium | reverse complement strand
GGCCCAAGGGAGTTGCAACATGTTTCAGCCCAAAGAGGGGTAGAAAGGGCAACCGATGAAAGGCAGCGGAAAAATCCGCTGCCTTCTCCTATCCCTGAGAACCTCGTCTCATCTCTCCAGACCGTACGGCTCGGAAGGGGAACAATTTGGTGAGTGCATCACCAGCCACTCATGATATAATGGCAAGAGAGGCTTCATGAACTACCCAAGAGAGTCAGTCAGGAGGTTGACTCGGCAACACCCTGAAGAACTGGCAAAGAAATTAATCCAGGCTCTGGGCGGCAAGTTCTCCACCTCCCTGAGG
>CAZYLE010000214.1:0-3134 GCA_964648675.1 uncultured Dehalococcoidales bacterium | reverse complement strand
GAGCGGCCCGAACAATATGCTCTTTCCTCGTGCCTCGGGTTATGCCGAGGATAGCACCGCGAGCGTGCATATCCCAGTAGGGAGCACCTAGTCCGGTAAATGCCGGGACCAAATGGACACCGCCGGTATCTTCAACCTTGCGGGCTAACAACTCACTGTCTTTAGCCTCGCTTATTATCCCCAGCCCGTCCCGTAGCCACTGAATCGCCGTTCCGGTATTGAAAATGGCCCCTTCCAGAGCGTAAACCGGCTTGCCATCCCCGCCACAGGCAATAGTGGTCAAGAGGCCACCAGGAGAAGAGACCGTTTCTCGACCGAGATTGAGCAGCAGGAAGCAGCCAGTCCCATAGGTGTTCTTGGCCATCCCCGGCGCGAAACAGGCCTGCCCGAAGAGCGATGCTTGCTGGTCTCCGGCGATGCCAGCGATGGGAATTCCCGATGGCAGAACCTCGCTGTCTGCGGTGAACCCGTAAACCTCGCTGGAGGAGCGGACCTCAGGGAAGATCTGCGGTGGAATACCCATTGCCTGTATTAGCTCCTCGTCCCACGTAAAGTGATGAATATCGAACAGCATGGTTCGTGAGGCATTGGTATAGTCAGTTATATGCACCTGGCCGCCAGTAAGTTTCCACACCAGCCAGCTATCAATGGTCCCAAATAGAAGGTCTCCTCTCTGTGCCCTTTCCTTGACACCGGGCACGTTATCCAGAAGCCACCTGATCTTGGTCGCTGAGAAGTAGGCATCGATGACAAGGCCCGTCTTTCTTTTGACCAGGTCCTCCAGCCCTCTGGCCTTCAGCTCATCGCAATAGGGCGCAGTCCTCCGGCACTGCCACACAATGGCGTTGTGAACCGGCTCACCGGAATGCTTATCCCACAGAACGGTCGTCTCCCTTTGATTGGTTATGCCGATAGCGGAGATGTCCCTGGCATCGATCTTCCCGCCAGCTAGAGCAGCACCGATAACATCCAGGGAAACTCGCCATATCTCCTCAGGATCGTGCTCCACCCAGCCGGGCTGAGGGTAATGCTGAGTCAGCTCCCGATTGGCTGTGGCGACTATTTCCCCCTGGTGATTAAAAGCAATAACCTTGGTTCCGGTTGTGCCCTGGTCGATGGCTAAGATATATCCCTGCCCCATATCGTTTCTATGTCCCTTTGCCGCAGGATAAAAGCTGTGTTCAGCGCAGTCAAATGCGCGCGGCTAGCCAGGCTTCCATGTCGGCGAACACCTGGTCATGTCCTGGCTCATTGAATATCTCGTGGTAGAAACCCTCATATTGCTTCAGCGTCTTATCTTCCGAGCTGACCTGCTCATACAACATTTTACTGCCTTCGGGGTCGGACAACTTGTCAGCAGTTCCGTACATAATCAAGATGGGCAGGTTTATCTGTGGCATCTGGGACGGTAGCGCCTGCAGCGTCTTGAGGAACTCAGCGCCCTGCCGGGCGCGGATCTTGCCACGGTATACCAGTGGGTCATTGTCATAGGCGTCCACCACGGCCTGGTCCTGGCTGATGGCCGAGGAGTCGAGGGCGCTTACCCCCATCTTGGGCAGGACCGCTGACAGTATCCGCGCTGTCATTATCTGCGCCGACGTTATGCTCGAACCTACCTTCAAGGTCGCCGCGGAGAGTATCAGCCCGGCCAGCTCCTGCTGATGCTGGATAGCATAGGCGGTGGCGATTGTCCCTCCCATACTGTGTCCAACCAGGAAGACCTTGACATCACCGTGCTCACCGCGAACCACATTGAAGAAGGTCTTGAGGTCATCAACGTAGTCGGAGAAGCGCTCGACGTGGCATCGCAAGCCCTCTGACTTGCCGTGACCACAATGGTCCAGACCGCAGACGGCGTAGCCTTTGGGCACGAAGTAGTCGACCAGATTTGTATAGCGCCCGCTGTGCTCAGCCAAACCGGGGACGACCAGCAACAGCGCCCTGGGCTCGCCGTCCGGCTGCCAGCATTGATAGTAGAGTTGAAGCTTCCTGAGTCCCCTGATAATGCCTTCTCTATGTTCCATGATTACTCCTCCCAACTGCGGACACCCACTGGGTCTATCCATTGAACGACGCATGGTTAACCTTCCATTGTGGGCGGCCGATGCAACTTTAGCAACTTGCGGATCAAATATCAAGTTCACTCGCTTGACAGTTACGCTCAACAGCCATAGAATCATCGCTGCCGCGAATAATGGCCAGTGACCTCCTTATGTTATCGAGATTCAAAATAAGAAATCGCTGCCAAAGATGTTGACTTTTATGAGGGATAGCCATGGATGCTGAAGTTGTCGTAGTTGGAGGCGGACCCACCGGGGTAGCCGCAGCAAGAGCAGCCTCGGAGGAAGGCGTGCAGGTAGTGCTCCTTGAGCGCTATGGGTTCCTTGGCGGCAGTCTTACCGCCTCCCTCGTCGGCACCCTGGGCGGGCTTTATCTGAAAAATGGAGAAAGCATCGATTACCTGGTGGGGGGAATAGCCCAGGAATGTGCTGAAACGCTCAAGTCGCGCGGGCTGGCGCTCGGCCCCGTTCCCTGGGAGGAGACGGCAGTGCTACCCCACGCGCCGTATGGACTGAAGAACCTCTTTGATGAATGGGTAGGGAAGACAAAGAACCTGAAGTTGCTGCTACACACGCAATTGTGCGGGTGCCGGATAGGAGGCGGCAAGATCAGCGACATCTCGTTACTAAACAAGGCTGGGACAGGGAAGCTCCGTGGGAGAGTATTTATAGATACCAGCGGTGATGGCGATCTCGCCTATCAGGCTGGCGTAGAGATGGAAGGTAGCCCGGTGCAGTTCCCCTCAATGAACTTCTACATGGGCAATGTCAACGTGGGGGAGGCCTTCGCCGCCGGCTTCGCCACGTTGCGAGAGTTGATCGAAGAGGCTCTGGAGAAAGGGGACTACGATCTCCCCCGGTGTGGTGGCGCCTTCGTCCCCACCATGCAGCCTGGGGTTGTCGTCGTGGCGATGGGCAGGATCGCCATCGATGGCCGGCCGGTCAATTGCGCCGACCCGGAGAAGCTTACCTATGCCGAGTTGGAAGGAAGGAGGCAGGCGCTGCTCCTGGCCAACTTCCTGAAGGCGAACATGCCGGGTTTCTCCGAAGCCTTTATCGTCGATACGCCTGCTC
>CAZYLE010000213.1:0-3137 GCA_964648675.1 uncultured Dehalococcoidales bacterium | reverse complement strand
AATAATGCTGGATATGTACCGCCAACCGGACAAGCTCGTCAAAGCCATGGAAAAGCTGACCCCAATCATGACTAAGATGGGGATAGGCGTCGCAAAGATGAACGGACAACCGCTAGTATTCATGCCTCTTCACAAGGGTGCTGACGGCTTCATGTCTGACGAGCAGTTCAAGAAATTCTACTGGCCTACCTTCCGAGAAGTCATGATGGGCTTAATTGCTGAGGGAGCGATCCCAAATCCTGCGGCTGAAGGGAAATGGACTACGCGCCTGGAGGTTATGCAGGACTTGCCCAAGGGTGAGACTCTGTGGATGATAGACCAGAGCGATATAGCTAAAGCCAAGAAAACCCTGGGTAAGGTTGCCTGCATGTACGGCAATGTCCCCTCCGCTTTATTGGCTTTAGGCACGCCACAAGAAGTGAAAGACTATGTAAAGAAATGCATTGATGTTGCAGGCAAGGGCGGCGGTTATATCGTGAGCAACGGGGCGTTCTTTGACCAAGCAAAGGCAGAGAACGTCAAGGCTATGGTCGACTTCGCCAAGGAATACGGCATATACAAATAGACATAAACCGGGGTGGGGTGGCAACATAAGAGCAGAGAAAAGGCTGGGCTATGCCCGTAATCCGTGATATCCCACTGAGCTTAAGGACCGCGGAAGTGCTGCGGCGGCAGGGATTGGGAGGAGTAGCCAAAGTCAGGCCCGAGATAAAACTCTTAATTGGGGAACTACTCGCTAGTCTCAAGAAGTCTCACCTGCTGGAGCCGGCAGTGGCTTATGAGCACTATACGGTAAGGAGTATGAATGGTAGCCAGATATCGCTGGAGGGCGACAAAGCACTACACGGTCCGTTGCTACCAGCAATCTTCGCCGAGGCGAAGGAGCTAGGCGCTATCCTCTGCACCATCGGCTCGAAACTGGAAAAACAGGCGACAAGCTACAGCAAAAACGGTGCGGCTCTACGAGGTATGACTCTGGACGGTATCGGCAGCGCCGCCGTGGATAAGCTCGTTTCGGAAGTCCTCAGGCTTATTGCCGCTGAGGTCTCGTCGCGAGGCTACGAGATAAGCAGCCCGGTTAACCCCGGTATGCCCGGTTTTCCCCTGACTGAGCAGTGGAACCTGTTGGGGCTGGTCAAGGCAGATGAAATCGGGGTCAGACTGACCGCTTCGGGGGTGCTGGTCCCCTGCAAATCGACTTCCATGGTCATAGGCATAGGGCCACAAATGACAAGGTGGACACAGCCTGAAGTCTGTGTCCGCTGCAGTCTCAGGGAAACCTGCCAGTATAAGGTAACGAAATAGGAAGAGGATGACTGCTTTCACCATTGATTTTGAGCCGATAGGTCGAAGAGGGGAGTGTCAGAAGAATGAGTCCCTTCTAGCTTGTGCTCGCCGGCTCGGCGTGGGAATCAACAGCATATGTGGGGGCGAGGGAATATGCCACTCATGCAAGGTGCAAGTTCTAAGGGGCACTGTCTCCAAACCAACGCCCAACGAACGTGAAGCATTTAACTCACAAGAACTGAAGAGGGGGTGGCGTCTAGCCTGTCAGGCTTACCCTACCGGCGACTGCAAAATAGCTGTGCCTGCCGAGTCCATGACCACCCCACAGCGAGTCCAGGTGGAGGGACTGGAGGTGAAGATTTCCCCTGAGCCATCAGTTCGAGTTTACCCCCTGCGGCTAGCTGCGCCCTCACTGAAAGCCCCCCAGGCTGACGCTGACCGCTTGCTCAAGGCACTAAACAGGCAGCACAAGCTGCGATGCACCAGGATTGATATTGGTGCCCTGCGCACCATCTCTGACCAATTGCGGTCCTGGAAGTGGAAAGGTCAGGCTGCAGTCCGTAACGGCGAGGTGATAGCCATTCTCCCCCGAAAAAGCCGCCAGCTGGGGCTGGCTATAGACCTGGGCACCACCAAGGTTGCCGGTTATCTGGCTGACCTCAGCGACGGCCGGACTTTGGCCGCCAGAGGGATAATGAATCCCCAGATTAGCTATGGAGAAGACATCATCAGCCGCATAACCGCTGCTGTTCGCTCACCCGATAATGCGACAGTGTTACAGAGGCTGGCTGTTGACGCCATAAACCAGCTCTGTACTGACCTCTGTGCTGAAGCTGGTGCCCAACCTGAAGAAATTCTGGAGGCAGTAATCGTGGGCAATACTGCCATGCACCATCTTTTCCTCCGCCTGCCTGTGAAGCAGCTTGTGCTCTCCCCGTTTGTGCCGACTGTCAGTCAAGCGCTGGAGGTCAAGGCCGGTGAATCGGGGCTAAACATTCCCTCCGGCGCATATGTATACCTGCTGCCCAACATCGCCGGCTTTGTGGGCGCCGACCATGTCTCCATGTTGCTGGCAACGGATGCCTGGCAAGCAAAAGAACCAACGGTAGCTCTGGACATCGGGACTAATACCGAAGTCTCCTTAATCTACAAGGGGAAGATAGTTGCTACCTCCTGTGCCTCCGGACCTGCTTTCGAAGGCGGTCATATCAAGTACGGCATGCGGGCAGCAACAGGAGCTATCGAACGCCTGCGCATAGACAGCGATAAAATCCGGTACCAGACCATCGACGGGGCGCCGCCCGTCGGCATCTGCGGCTCGGGCATACTCGATGCACTGGCTCAGCTTTACATGGCTAAAATCATTGATGAGGGTGGCAGAATAATAGACAATCGACCTCGCGTCCGTGCCTACAAAGGACAGCGCGAGTTTATGTTAGTCAGCAAGGAGGAACGGAATGGGAAGCCAGCTATCACCATCACCCAGCATGACATAAGGGAGTTGCAGCTGGCTAAGGCAGCCATTCGCACCGGCATCCAGGTGCTTCTGGAAACGAGCGGCTGTGCTGAAGACGATATCAAGCAGATCATAATTGCCGGAGCCTTTGGCACCTATATCGATGTAGCCAGTGCCGTGGCAATCGGCATGCTGCCGCCACTACCCCTAAACCGCTTCCGGCAGGTGGGCAATGCCGCCGGTATGGGAGCCAAGCTGGCACTGATTTCCCTCAAATCGCGGGCCCGGGCAGAGACCATCGCCTCCAGAGTTAGTTACGTTGAACTGGCCAGCAACCCCAGCTTTCAGCCAACATTTATGCAGGCAAGTTATCTGGGAAGATACCGGATTATAG
>CAZYLE010000212.1:0-3144 GCA_964648675.1 uncultured Dehalococcoidales bacterium | reverse complement strand
TGGTTACCGTCTCCCGTGAGTCCCTTGAGGCAGCCTTGGCCACGTTACTAAGGACGCCGTCGGCCCCTATGAGGAGGTTGGTGGTGATGGTGTGCTCTCTGCCCTGGGCAACGTTTTCCAAGGAAAGGAGTAACTTGTTCCCTTCGTCCTCAAAACCCAAGAAACGGAAGCCTGGATATATTTTCGCGCCTTCTTCGGCGGCTTTCTTAGCCAACAACTCGATGAGTCTCTGCCTCTCAATTACGAGATCAGGCTCTTGCAGTGCCACGCAGGAGTGTCGGTGGGCGGAAATCAACTCCATTCTGTTGACCTTGTTTAAGATAGCCTCATGCGGGACAAACCCTAGAACTTGAATCAACTTGCTGGTGACGATTAGTGTCCTAGGAGGCTGGCTCAGACTTTCGCGCTCGTCATATAGTTGAACGGGGACGCGCTCTTTGGCCAGGAGATAGGCTGCAAATAAGCCGGCGGTCGAAGCACCGACGATGACAACGTTGTTCTTACTCATTGGGACCTTACACCCTCCGCTAGCGATCTCTGAGATCAGTATCTGCTGCAGATAGTTATTCGACCATACGAGAGGTTATTATCCCTTAGACTAGGTCTCTTCTTTCTGGCCCGCTTGTTCAGTGGTTTCTTGGCCGAGTGAAGAGAAGCCGGCGAGGCAACTGAGGGCCATGGCTATGCCGCCCACAACACAGATGACCAGAGCGAGGTAAGGTCTAGTTCCCACAAAAGAGATAGCGAGCAAGGAGAACAGAATCCACAAAGAAAGAGGTTCCAAAACCGTGATTAGAGATTTCATCACACTCCCATAGCAGAACTAGGTATCAAGTCTCTTGGGCCGAACGTTCTTTTCGGCAAGGTATGCCTTGCGGAAGTTCCCGCCGATGGGCTGTTCTGCGAGCAGTCCAGGCCTTGCCCGATGACTCAAGGCAGGCTTGTTATCTTAGTCGAAAGATGCTACAATTACGGTGAGCGGGGCAATAGAAGGTTCACATTGAGCAAAGAAGGCTCGAGGGCATAGATGAAACTGATTTTCGATGCTAGCTCCCTAATGACAACGTCCGGTTTAGCCTCGGGGCCGATCGTAGGTCATGGCTCCCGCGCGCGTCAAAGCGGAAGTAGACCGTCCTGCGCCTAGGCCAACACCGAAAGTCACCTTCCATTTGATCTGCGGAGCAGATCTGAGATGCTGATTGTGCTTTCACGTAACGGCGTCCCCGTCGCCTGACCGAAGAGCGGTGGCAGTATATCGTGCGCCGTCATCCAGAAATGGATGACCAACGCGAACGCGTTCTGCAAACGGTGGCGGAACCAGACATGATTCAACAAGGCGACTTTGGCGAATTACTTGCCGTCCGCTCTTATCAGGACACACCATTGACCAGCAAATTTCTGGTGGTGGCATATCGGGAAGTTGGCCCCGAGGACGGATTTATCCTAACGGCTTATCTGACTAGGCGGCCATCGGCCAGGAGGGTAGCGATGTGGAAGCGATAAGGATTCTGGAAAAACCGGCGGCAATCACCTGGGACTACGACGAAGAGGCGGACGTTCTTTACCTCTCTATGGGAGAACCCCAGCCAGCTGTCGGTCTGGATATCGGCGAAGGGATCATCTTGCGCTATGACGAAGCCCGCAAAGAAGTCGTGGGGCTTACTTTGATCGGACTGCGCGCTCGGCTGCTGAAGGGCCTGGCTAGCAGTCATTGAACAGGTGCTGTCTTAGTGTTGTTGTAAGCAAAACGATGCGACACACGGCGGTTGACAGGCGCTCTTGGAAGCCATCCGGTCGCGATATCCAACCGGTTTCATCGAACACTCACTACAAATTTGGAGCGAGCAGTGTAAAGATGGCTGTCGAGATCTCGGTTCCTGTGGACGAGAAAGTATGCAAGTATGTACAAGCTCTGGCCGAAGTGGAGCGCAAGAGCTATTCCGATGTCCTGCGGGCGCTGCTGGAAGAAGGGTACAAGCGGGAGATCGAGAAGCTCCACGGGAGTTACTCGCGGGGCGAGATCACCCTACGTGGGATGGTCCGCCGTTTGGGTCTGAATTATCGGGAGCTATATCAACTGTTGGCCGATAAAGGCCTGCCCCTTTAGGATACTCACCCACTATTCCCTTCGTCCCTTGGGTCCTCCTGTCTCCCTTGTGTCCCCAGTTCCTCTATCCTGCCATCTGCCGTCAGCATTCTGGCAATTGGCGCATCTGTCTTGACAACGTCCTGCTTCTGCGGTATAATGTGGTCACCAATGCGACTACAGGAGGTTCTTATGCCCACCGTGGGCGTCAGAGAGCTTAAGACTCATGCTACAGATATAATCAGGCAGGTTCGGGAAAAGGGGCGAGAGTTTATCATTACCTACCGTGGCACCCCAGTTGGCTTGCTCACACCCATAAGCGAGGATGATCTCGAAGATTACATCCTTGCTCGGCATCCGTTCTTCGCAGATCTTCGCTCCCAGGCACGAACCGAGATTGAGAGCGGTCACTTTCAGACCGAGGAAACGCTCAAAGAATCCCTTCGCGAATAACACAGAGGTTTGACCGTTGCCCAACTCCCAATATGCCCTCAAGGTCGCTGCCAGCGTCTCGAAAAAGCTGCGCTCCCTTGATCCTCCTGAGAGACGCAGGCTCACCAGAGCGATCTTAGCCCTGGCAAAAGACCCTTATCCTCCGGGCAAGAAGTGGAAGCGACTCAGGGGGCTGCGGGATCAGTTCGTCCGATTGCGAGGCGGGGACTATCGGGTTCTGTATGAAGTCTTCGGTGACGAGGTCCATATCCTCGCTGTAGTTCATCGCAGAGATCTTGAAAAGTGGTTACGGCAAATTTGATGCTTTCGAGTTCTCCAGACTGGCACGTGTTGGCCCGCCTGGGATCTCTTCCCGCCCCCTTCGCGTCGCATGGTGACCATGTTGTCTTGGCTCACCTACGTGACTTTGTTGACCCAGTGCCGTACATAGTGTAAAATAGAATCGCGAACCGCTTGCGTATCTCCGAAGGGAAAGGGGAGCAAAAGTTATGAAAGCAACTATGAAGGATGCGGAAGTTGTAACGCTGCTGAGTGCTATCTATCAGCGGCTCAACCTGCTGGAGCAACATGTCGGGTTACTGAAATTGGCAACTTTGGACAAGAAC
>CAZYLE010000211.1:0-3194 GCA_964648675.1 uncultured Dehalococcoidales bacterium | reverse complement strand
AGGAAGCGGTGGAACTGCTAACGGAGGAAAAGTTGTCGTTGCCGGAGGCGGGCCTTGGGGGACAGTTCCCGAACTCCTGTTTGAGAAGAAAGAGCTGATACCGGCGATACAACGGGTGCTTGTCTCGTATTCTCTCTAATTCGTTGGGCGACGCGAAAAAGTGCCGGGGCGGATATGTCACAAGGAGATTGGCGCTCCCGCAGACGGCATTGCTGAGTCCAGAAGACTATGCCCTGACGCCTCAGGCTTCTTCAACCTCTAACCTGATATTTGGGCCCGTGCTCCACCTCCCCGGCAATATTGTTCTATCACTCTAGTGGTTGGGTGGTGCAAGAGAGACGGTTCCTATGGGAATCTGGCATCCACAGGAATGTCGCTTCAAGTTGCCATGTATCTTGCAGTATAATCATGCCAGTGATGAAAGGGACCTGGGTTTTAGAGCGGACCCAAAATGACCGTTTTCCTTACCGGCTGCAGATTATCAGAGAAGACAAGCTGTGGCTGGTACTCCGCGCACAGGACCGCTGGCCGACGGTGGGAAGACATATATTCTGCCTGCGCGAAGATGAGCCGCCTGCCCCGGGAGAGATGCTGGAGGAGCTTGAACGTGTGGACATAGTCGCCTTCAATGAGCGTGGTCGCCGCATCTCGGTGGTGCTTGACCGTAAGATCCGCAAGCGATGTGATTTTCTCTTCCTGAAGAAATTCTACAAGGGCAGACCGGGAGAGAGCTACGAGCAAATCTTCTGGTTGACGCAGAGGTCTATAGAGCAACACCGCCCTGCATTCAAGCTTGTATCGCGCCAGAGAAGTGCTGTGATGTCCATTCGAATCCACAGCAACGAGAAGTATCCCTGGCGTTTTCCCGGTGCGGTTATCGAGCGAGGTGGCCTTCCGTCAGGCGATTATGCCCTCATGGACGGCGACACGATGCTGGCCGTCGTAGAGCGGAAGACTCTGGATAATCTGCTCGCCGATTTCGGTATGATGCCTGTACTTCACCAGAGACTGGCTGAGTTAGCGGCTCAAAACAACTATGCCCTGGTAATCGAAGCCCCCTATGCCGATTTTCTGAATCGTAAGAAGGTGCATCACTATACCCCTAGCTTCTGTGCCAAAGCCATCGCCGAGCTTTACGCTCTGCATCCGAATCTCCGGATTGTCTTCTGTGCCAACCGCAAGGTTGCCAACGAGTGGACACAGCAGTTCTTTACCGCAATTTGGAACCTGCGAGAGAGCGAGGATAGCTAATCACACCTTTCGATGAATTGTTGAATGATATTGAGTATAACTTCAATCGTCCGTGCCAATCCTTTGACTATCCTGCTCTCAGAGTATATGTTGAAAAAGAAGTCACCAGAATCCGCAGCCCGGTGTTACCTGTGTGGTCAGCCAGCACAAGGGTCAGGCAACATCGGGGAAGAGCGAGTTTTAGAGGAATAGCTCTTAGCCCTTACCTGCCTTAAGTTCCACCGGGGATAAAGCCTCGAGCAACTTTTTTACCCTATAAGGAGCTTGACCACCTCTGGCGATGAGTTCAGCCATGAGCTGCCCAGCAGCTAGGCTCAAAGCGAATCCAAAAGTATTGAATCGACTAGCCACATAGACATTGTCCCATTCAGGATGGCGACCCAGTACGGCTTGCATTTCCATGCCGGGAGCCCAGCACTCCAAATCACCCCTGTGCTCGATTACAGTACCCTCTTCTATCCCAGGGAACAGATTTGTTGCCAGTCCTATCGCCGAAAGCTTGCTCTGTTCAGTCAGTGAACTGTCAAAATTTGTTACCAAGTCAGGCCATCCCTCAAAACTGTGCAGGATAACAACCTTATTGTCATATTCGGGAATAATCGCCCCCTTCGTCGTCCAGATGCCGTAAGGAGGGAATGGGCGAGGCAACTCGACCCTTACACATTGTTCTTTGTGTACTTCGACAGGCAATTCGTTGCCGAGCCGTGAGGTTGATTGACCGGTCCACGGACCTGTGGCCAGAACTACTTCACTAGCCTCAACCTTAGCTCCGCTAGCCAAGACAACCGAAGTGACTCTTGTACCTTTACTGTTAAACCCCACCACCTCACCACTGCGGATAGTACAGCCCATTTTCTCGGCAGCTTGTGCCAGACAAAGTGTGTATTTATAAGGCTCAACTTTAAAAACAGGAAACCACATACCTCCCTTAATTTGCCGATTTATGTTCGGGAAGATGGTTTCTAGCTCATCCGGCTCCAGCCAATCTCCTCCCTCCTCATAGCCAGCGCTTCTAATGGCGGATAGACTTTCCTTGTACAGCTTCGCTACTTCTTCCGATAAGGCAATCCGAAAGAAGGGAAACTCGCGATACTTCACATCGATTCCCCCTCTTTCCTGCAATTCAAGGATAGCTTCCGGCAGCCTGTGGTAACCAATCCAGTGAAGGTCAATCATGCTCTGCCTTTCTTCAAGCATTTGAGCCCTTAGATCTACAAATTCCGGACTGGTTAGCATTGGAATCACGCTCTCAGTGGATACCAAACTTAACGTCAAGCAAACCGAAGGAGGATATTCCCAGATGGCCCAGGCTTTCCCTGAAGCCCTATTGGCAATGCTTTCTCTTTCAATTATCTGTGAAGTGATGCCGCGCCTGGCTAAATGATAGGCTATGGAACATCCACTGACACCTGCCCCCACGATGATAACTTCGCTTTTCGTCGACATCTTTTGAAACCCCCTTCCTATCTTCTGTATGTGTTTAGGTCTCTTTATAAACCGAGGTATTGCTTCAGTCGCTTTCGGACAAATCGCCCTGACGAAATGCTAAGCGCGGCCTCAGTTTTTGTCAAGCTGTTAGAATCCGCAACAGGGACACTGAACAATATGGCTTTCTGTATAACACAAGGCTTTAACCAGATTAGGGAACAATCTTGCTGCTTGCGATTCTAACCACTTCAATATAATAATCGAGGAAGGTACTTGGAGGAGGACTCAGCAGCGATGCAAGTAGATACCTTCCTGGTGTCATTCCGCGTACGCCGTGAGGTAGGATCTTCCATTCGCAGGAATTGGACCGAGAACCATTCGGGCGCTCAGCCTGATCTCTGAGATGGTCTATGGTGTGGCTCCTAGCTTCCACGATCCGGCCAGCTATATCTTTGAACACGGCGGTAAGGATGGACATCCGTTCCCCGTCGATCGCGGGACATACGACAAAAGCA